>CAYNQN010000008.1:0-1117 GCA_964399375.1 uncultured Rhabdothermincola sp.
CGCCATCGTCGACGAGGTCGACTCGATCCTCATCGACGAGGCTCGCACCCCGCTCATCATCTCCGGGCGGGTCGCCGACGCCGCCAAGCTCTACTACCAGTTCGCCTCGGTGGTCCGCTCCCTCAAGCGCGACCTCCACTACGAGGTCGACGAGGAGAAGCGCACGGTCGCCCCCACCGACGAGGGCGTGGAGGCCGTGGAGCGCGCCCTCGACGTCAACAACATGTACGACGGCGTCTCGCAGAACCTCGTGCACCAGCTGCAGGCGGCGCTGCGGGCCAAGGAGCTCTTCAAGCGCGATAAGGACTACGTCGTGCAGAACGGCGAGGTGAAGATCGTCGACGAGTTCACCGGCCGCATCCTCGAGGGCCGGCGCTGGTCGGAGGGCCTGCACCAGGCGGTGGAGGCCAAGGAGGGCGTTCGGATCAAGGAGGAGAACCAGACGCTCGCCACCGTCACCATCCAGAACTACTTCCGCATGTACGACAAGCTCGCCGGCATGACCGGAACGGCCCTCAGCGACGCCGCCGAGCTGGGCAACACCTACGAGCTTCAGGTGGTGCCGATCCCCACCCACAAGCCGATGGTCCGAGACGACAAGGCCGACTTCGTCTTCAAGTCCGAGGACGCCAAGTTCGAAGCCGTGGTGGACGACATCTCGGAGCGCTACGAGAACGGCCAGCCCGTGCTGGTTGGCACCATCTCGGTGGCCAAGTCGGAGAAGCTGGCGCACCTGCTGGACAAGCGGGGGATCCCCCACGAGGTCCTCAACGCCAAGCAGCACTTCCGCGAGGCCGAGATCGTGGCCCAGGCCGGGCGGCTGCACCAGGTCACAGTGGCCACCAACATGGCCGGTCGAGGCGTCGACATCCTCCTCGGCGGCAACCCCGAGATCGTGGCCCGTCGCGACGCCGTGGCCGAGGGGCTCGACCCCGACAGCGAGGAGGGCCTCGCTCGCATAGACGAGCTCACGGCCAAGCTCACCCCCGACTTCAAGGAAGAGGGCAAGAGGGTGCTGGAGCTGGGCGGGCTCTACGTGCTGGGCACCGAGCGCCACGACAGCCGCCGCATCGACAACCAGCTGCGGGGCCGCTCCGGCCGACAGCGCGACCCCGGC
>CAYNQN010000008.1:1127-3809 GCA_964399375.1 uncultured Rhabdothermincola sp.
AGAACACCGTGGAGCAGCGCAACGCCGAGATCCGCAAGAACGTGCTGCAGTACGACGAGGTCCTCAACGAGCAGCGCAAGGTGATCTACCGCCGGCGCGATCAGATCCTCGATGCGGCCGACCTGCGCGAGGAGACGTTCGAGTACCTCGCAGAAGCGGTCGACGACGTGATCTCCACGTTCTGCTCCGACGACGACCCTGCCGAGTGGGACGTCACCGGGCTGCTGGCCGAGATCGCCCAGTACTGGCCGACCACCGCCACGGCCGAGGAGCTGGCCGACCTGGGCAGCACCGACCAGCTCTACGAGCGCCTGATGAGCGAGGGCACCGCGCACTACGAGGAGCGCGAGGCCACGCTCGGCCCCGAGACCATGCGCGAGGTGGAGCGCCAGGTGATGCTGCGCATCATCGACCAGAAGTGGCGTGAGCACCTCTACGAGATGGACTACTTGCAGGAGGGCATCAACCTGCGGGCCATGGCCCAGAAGGACCCGCTGGTGGAGTGGCAGGCCGAGGGCTACCAGATGTTCGGGGCGATGATGTCGGGCATCACAACCGACTACGTGAAGTACGTGATGCACGCCGACGTGGCCGTTGCACGGCCGCAGCCCGAGCCGCAGGTGAGCAACGTGAGCTACACCGCTCCCACCGATCCTTCCGAGTCGGGGGGCTCGATGATGGCCGCAGCGAGGGCCCAGGCGGCCGCCGAGGCCGGCGCCGGTGCTAACGGCGGGGCAGACGGCGCCCCGGCGGTGGCGGGGGTCCCGGGGGCTCCCGGCATGGGCCAGGCCCAGGCGGGCGAAGACGTCACCCAGCGCCCGGTGGTCAAGAGCGACTGGGATCGCACGGGCCGCAACGAGCCGTGCCCGTGCGGCTCGGGCAAGAAGTACAAGGTCTGCCACGGTCGCTGACCGCCGGCACCACACACCCCGCACCACGGCCATGACCCGCCTCCTCGCGATCCGCCTTCTCCCATGAGAGACCTATCGGGCGAGCTGGCCGCGCTCGGCGAGCGGGTGGAGGCGGCGCGCGGCTACCTGCGCATCGACGAGCTCTCGGCCCTGCGGCCCCAGCTGGAGGTGGAGGCCTCGCGCCCCGACCTGTGGGACGATCCCGACAAGGCCAGGAAGGTCACCGGCGAGCTGTCGGCGGTGGCGGGCGACCTCGACCTCTACGAGCGCCTGCGCTCGACGCTCGACGACGCCGAGACCCTCTACGCCCTCGGCGCCGAGGAGGGCGACGACTCGGTGGAGCCCGACGTGGTGGCAGCCATGGGCTCGTTGCGCGCCGAGCTGGGCGAGCTAGAGCTGCGTGCGCTGTTCACGGGCGAGCACGACGAGGCCGACGCCGTGGTGGAGGTGCACTCGGGCGCGGGGGGCACCGACTCGCAGGACTGGGCCGAGATGCTGCTGCGCATGTACCTGCGCTGGGCCGAGCACCGGGGTTTCACCGTGGAGCTCGACGAGGTGCAGGCCGGCCAGGAGGCGGGCATCACCTCGGCCACCTTCATCGTGCACGGCCGCTACGCCACCGGCCGGCTGCGCGCCGAGCGCGGCGTCCACCGGCTGGTGCGCATCTCCCCGTTCGACAGCAACGCCCGCCGGCACACGGCGTTCGCCTCCGTCTCGATGGTCCCCTTCATCGACGAGGGAGACACCGAGGTGGTCATCGACGAGAAGGACCTGCGCATCGACACCTACCGCTCGTCGGGTGCAGGTGGGCAGCACGTGAACGTGACCGACTCGGCAGTGCGCATCACTCACCTTCCCACCGGGCTCGTGACCTCCTGCCAGAACGAGCGCAGCCAGCACCAGAACAAGGAGCGGGCCATGCAGATCCTGCGCTCCAAGCTCGCCGACCTCCAGCGCGCCGAGCGCGAGGCCACCCTCGCCGCCATGGGCGGGGAGCAGAAGAGGGTGGAGTGGGGGAGCCAGATACGCTCCTACGTCCTGCACCCCTACCAGCAGGTGAAGGACCTCCGCTCGGGCTTCGAGGTGGGCAACGTGACCGGCGTCCTCGACGGCGACCTGGACGGCTTGATGGAGGCATTCCTGCGCTGGGAGCGCATCGAGACGGCCGAATCGGGCTCTGGGGATGCCCAGGACCCCTCCGAGAATGCTGTAACGTAACCGCAACAATGATCAAACTCGAGAACGTCACCAAGACCTACAAGGGCAACGTCACAGCCCTCGACGGGGCGCAGCTGGAGATCCAGAAGGGCGAGTTCGTCTTCCTCGTGGGCGCCTCGGGCTCCGGGAAGTCCACCTTCATCCGCCTGCTCAACCGCGAGGAGACGGCCGAGCACGGTCGCATCTACGTGGCCGGCAAGGACATCACCGAGCTCTCGCCGTGGAAGGTCCCCTTCCTGCGGCGCAACATCGGCACCGTCCACCAGGACTTCAAGCTCCTCTCCAACAAGACGGTGTTCGAGAACGTGGGCTTCGCCCTCGAGGTGATCGGTCGGTCACGCAACGTCATCCGCACGCAGGTGCCGGCGATCCTCGACCTGGTGGGCCTGGAGGACAAGGCGCACCGCTTCCCCGACGAGCTCTCGGGGGGCGAGCAGCAGAGGGTGTCGATAGCGCGCGCCTTCGTGAACCGGCCGCTGATTCTCCTGGCCGACGAGCCCACCGGCAACCTCGACCCGTCCACCTCGGTTGGGATCATGCGCCTGCTCGACCG
>CAYNQN010000008.1:3819-17693 GCA_964399375.1 uncultured Rhabdothermincola sp.
GTCGTGATGGCCACCCACGACCGGGGCATCGTCGACACGATGCGCCGGCGGGTGATCGAGCTCGATCGAGGCCAGGTCGTGCGCGACCAGGCCCGCGGCGTCTACGAGTAGGACTGGATCGGACATGGCAGTCAAGGTCGACTACGTAGCCAGGGAGACCGCCTCCAACCTGGGGCGGAACCTCACCATCTCCATCGCCACGATCCTCACCGTGGCCGTCTCGCTCTCGCTGGTGGGCTTCTCGCTCATGCTGCGCTCCGCGGTGAACAACGCCACGGCCCGCTGGCAGGGCGGCATCGAGTTCGTGGTGTTCATGAACGCGGATGCCACCCAGGACCAGCTCAACGTGGTGCGCCGGGACCTGGAGGACAGCCCCGACGTTGAGGACTTCACCTTCGTCGACAAGGAAGCCGCCTACGAGGAGTTCAAGACCCTCTTCGCCGACTCGCCCGAGATGATCGACACCGTCTCGCCCGAGATCCTCCCCCCCTCGTACCGGGTGGTGCCGGTGAACAAGGAGGCCGAGGTCATCCAGGCTCTGGCGGAGCGGTTCGAGACGCGCCCGGGGGTGCGCCAGGTCGCGCTCGCCTCCGAGACCATCCGGATCATCCAGGACTTCAGCGGCTGGGTCACCGGCGTGGTGCTCTTCGTGGCCATGATCCTGCTGGTCTCGGCGGGCCTGCTGATAGTCAACGCCATCCGCATGGCCATGTTCGCCCGGCGGCGCGAGATAGAGGTGATGAAGCTCGTGGGGGCCACCAACTGGTTCATCCGCGTCCCGTTCATGGTGGAGGGCCTCATCCAGGGCGTGCTCGGCGCGGTGATAGCCATCGGCTCCATAGCGGTGCTCTGGCCGCTGTTCGCACGGTCGCTCCCGAGCCCCGAGGACTTCCCCCTGCTCTCCGGCTTCGTGGTGTTCACCGGCGACAGCATCCTCATCTACGCCCTCGTCGGGATCGTCGGCTGCCTGGTGGGCGCTGTGGGCGCCGGCGTGGCCGTCACCAGGTTCCTGGACGTCTGAGCCCCGAGGTGCGGCTCCCGGTCGACGGGCGCGCCGGCCTGGGCAAAGATCATCCGCGATGACGGGACCACTCGAGCAGACCGGGCGCACGCTCTTCGGCTTGGCCCTGCTCACCGGCGACGCCGCCGGCAAGGTGGCGCGGCGCCTGGGAGAGGCCGCGGCGACCACCGGGGGAGAGGTGGTGAGCGACGTCGCCTCGGCGGTCGTCCGCCGCATCGACCTCCAACCCATCGTCGACCAGTTCGTGGCGCAGGTCGACTTCGACCCCGTCATCTCGAAGGTGATCGATGGGCTCGACATGGGCCCCATCGTCGACGAGGTGATGAGCGAGATGCGCATGGGGAGCCTGGTGATGGACGCCACCGGGGGCCTCACCTCAGATCTCGTCGGCGACATGCGCGAGAAGGGCGTGGAGGCCGACGCCCTGGTGGAGCGCCTGGTGGGCAAGGTTCTGCGGCGCCGCCTGGGCGAGCTCCCCGAGGTGGGCCTGCCCGGCGCCGTGCCGCCGGATGGCTCGGAGCCCGGGGCCGCCGTGCCACCGCAGCAGAGCGCCGGCGATGGCGCCTGAGGACCCAGCCGCCCGGGCGGCGGCCGCCAACGACAGCGCCCCCGACTCGCTCGAGGAGGTCCAGGGGCGCCGGGCCGGCTTCGTGACCCGCGGCATCGCCTTCGTCATCGACTTCTTCTGCGTGCTGGCGGCGTTCCCGCTGATCATGTGGGGCATCGGGCTCACCGTCGCCGTGCTCAACTTCAGGGCGCCCGAGTACCCGCAGGTCGCGGCGGTGGTGGCGAGCTGCCTCCAGCTGGGGATCATCTTCTTCTACTTCGTCGGCCCCTGGGCCATCACCGGCCGCACCATCGGCCAGGGCGTGCTGGGCCTTCGGGTGGTGGGGCGAAGCAAGGTGCGGATCAACCTGCTGCAGGCGGTGGTGAGGTGGTTGGTGCTGTTCCTCACCCTGTTCATCATCGGGCCGGTGTGGCTGGCGCTGAGCGGCAAGCGCCTGGCGCTGCACGATCGAGCCTCCCGCACGCAGGTGATCTACGAGCGCTCCCCCCGCAGGACTCACGTCCATGTCGACCGCCCAGCTGGCAGAATGGAGGGCACCCGCCCACTTGAGGGTTCGACCCCGGCGGATCAGCCCCACAAGGAGCCGAGCGATGCCTAACCCCGTACTCACCCCCGAACGCTGGAAGACCGAGGCGCCCGAAGGCGACGTCGGCTGGGCCGCGCCGCAGGGGTCCGGCACCGGTGCTGCCGCCGGGGCGGCGGCGGGCAAGGTGGTGGGCGAGGCACGCCCGATCGACCGGCCGCCCACCGTGGGCACGGGCCGCAGGATGACCGTGGGCGGCACGCTGTCGGCCACCGCCGTGCTGTTGCTGTGCATCCTGGTGACCGGCGCCATCGGGTGGTCGCAGGTGAGCCAGACCACCGAGATCGTGGGCGAGCTCATCCCCGGCCAGGAGCCGCAGACCCAGGTGGTCACCAGCTACCCGGGCTGGGTGTTCCTGCCCATGCTGCTGGGCTTCGGGATGGCCCTGGTGACGGTCTTCAAGCCCAACTGGGCACGGCTGACCGCACCCCTCTACGCCCTCTGCTTCGGCTTCGCCATCGGGGCCATCTCGCACATGTTCAACCTGCAGTTCGACGGCATCGTGCTCCAGGCCATCGGGGCCACCCTCGGGGTGTTCCTGGTGATGCTCTTCCTCTACGCCACCCGGATCGTCAAGGTCACCTCGCGCTTCGTGCTGGGGGTGGTGGCCGCCACCGGCGGGATCTTCGTCCTCTACCTGGCGGGGGCCATCGCCTCGATCTTCGGCGCCGACATCGCCTTCTGGAACGACCCCACCCCGCTGGGCATCGGCATCAGCGTGGTGATCGTGATCGTCGCCGCGCTCAACCTGGCCATCGACTTCAACTTCATCGAGCAGGCCGTTCGCTCCGGGGCTCCCAAGTCGATGGAGTGGTACGGGGCGTTCGGGCTCACCGTCACCCTCGTGTGGCTCTACCTCGAGATCCTCCGACTGCTCAGCCTGCTCCGCCAGTGACGAGCCCGGGTCGAAGCTCGGCTACGAGCTGTCCCTGGCGCCGCGGCGCGATCTGAGCACCAGCACCAGCACCACGCCCATGATCACCACGCCGCCCACGAGCATGGGGAACCCGGTGCCCCTACCGGGCGTCGAGTCCTGTTCGAAGGGCCCGCGCAGCTTGTCGGAGCGCAGGTCTCCGCCGGGCTCGCTCTGGGGAGGCCCGGCTTGAGCGGCAGCGACGCCACCGAGTCCGGGCCAGGAGAGCTCGGGGCCGCAGACCGCGGCGATCCCGACTACCAGGGAGACGCTGGCGAGGGCCCAGATGGCCACGGCGGCGCCCTTTCGCCGGAATCGCCGGATCCGCCCGTTTCCCAGGGTGTGGCTGGGCGAGGTTGGGATGGGCCTGGTGCGCACGTCCCGAGGGTAACGCCGGGCACCCGGCTCGACGGCGCCTGGCTGGCGATGGTGGCGCTGGGCCTCGGGGTCCTCTCCCTGCTCACCAGGCTCCCAGGGCTGCTGTCGGGCCGCCTGTTCAACGTCGACGAGGCGTACCTGGCGGCCATGGGCCTCACCATCGGCCACGGCGGTCGCCTTTACGTAGACGTGCTCGACCGCAAGCCTCCCGTGCTGCCGTGGCTGTACGCCCTCTCCCAGTGGGCCCTGGGCTCGGTGGACCTCCGCCTCCTGCGTCTGTTCGTGGTGCTGGCGGTTGCGGCCACCGGCGTCGTGGTGGTCGTGCTGGCAGCTCGGCTGGGCGCTTCGCCCGGGGCAGCTGCGCTGGCCGGGGCCCTGCTGGTGCTGGGCACGGCCGCCTTCCCACCGCCGGATGCCCAGGCGGCCAACTTCGAGCTCTTCGCCCTGCTGCCATCCGCCTTGGCGGTCCTGCTGGCGGTGAGCAGCCGGGATCGCGGGCCTGGCGCTCGGCTGGGCCTGCTCTTCGCCGCCGGTGTGATGGTGGGCATTGCGGGGATGATCAAGCAGCCCTTCCTGGTGATGCTGGCCCCCGTGGGGTGGGAGGTGCTGAGGGCCGGCCTTCCGGCTCGACTCCGAGGTGCCGAGCCGGCCGTCCAGGAGTCAGGGGAGGGCACGGTGGCAGCCCGGGTGGGGGCCGTGGTCTCCGGTGCCGTGGTGGTGCTGGCCGGTGTGACCGCCAGCTCTCTGGCCATCGCCGCTCCCTTCGGGGCGGGCGACGTGTGGCGGTGGGCCTGGGTCGACACGGGCGACTACCTCGACGGTCGGGTGGGGGGCCTGCGCATCCTTGCCGTGTTGGCCGTGGTGGTGGGCGCGTTCGCCCTCCTCCACCTGCCCTCGCTGGCGGCCGCGTGGATCGGGCGCTCCCGGCTGCGAACCGTCGATCCGGTGGTCTGGTTCTGGGTGGCCGGCGCCGCCGTGGCCGTCGTGCCGGGCTTCCGTTTCCTCATCCACTACTTCCAGCTGCTGGTGCCCCCCTTGGCGGTCATCGCCGGCCTGGCGCTGTCGACCGTGGGCCTCGGTGCGGCCGAGGCCGCACGGCTCCGCAGGGCCCAGGCCTGGGTGCTGGGCTCGGCAGCGCTCTTCACGGCGGGCTGCGTGGTGGTGGCGGCCCTGCCCTCGGCAGACCGGGGAAGGGTGGGGCCCGACCTGGTGACGGCGGTGCAGGAGCGCACCGGTCCCGACGATCGCATCGTGGTTTGGGGGGCGCTGCCAGAGCTCCTGTGGCGCACCGAGCGGCTGGCCGGCCAGCGGTTCCTCTCGGTCGGCTACGTCAACGGCAAGTGGGCGGGACGCGAGGACGTGCCCGCCAACCCGGAGGACCTCGACCCCTACCGGAGCCGCTGGGAGCTGTTCAACGCCGACCTGCGCGAGCACCATCCGAAGCTGGTCATCGACATGACCATGTCGGGACTCGACGACTGGGGTCCCTACCCGGCGCAGAACTACTCGTTCGGCGACGTGCTGGAGCGCTGCTACGAGCCGCTGGGCGAGGTTGAGGGCATGGCGCTTTGGGAGCTTGTCGACCCTTCCTGCATCGACGAGGTGCTGGCCTCCCCGCCGTCGGGGTAGGCCTCGGGGGGCTCCCGGCGGCCCGGCTCGCCCTGGTCGCCGCCGGCGGGACCACCGGGGACGGCTCCCTCGCCACCCGTGGCGCCCGCTGTGAGGTTCTCGCCGGTGGAGGGGTCGAAGAGGTGGATCTCCCGGGCGTCGAGCCAGAGGGTGGCGTCACGCCCCGAGGCGATCTCGCTGCTGCGGTCGATCTTGGCCGCGAAGCGCTGCTCGCCGCCGCTCGCCAGCTCCACGGTGTCGAGCTCGGAGGCCAGCCGGCTCACCTCCTCGCTCTCGGCGCCCCCAACCTTGAAGAAGGCGAAGATGTCGGCCCCCAGCCACTCGATCATCTCCACGCGGGCGTCGAAGGTGGCGCCCTTGGGCAGCAGATCCTCGGACACCCAGTCGACGTCCTCGAAGTTCTCCGGCCTCACCCCGGCGATCACTCTTCGCGATGACTCCGCGTGCGTCGTCATCGCCTGCTTCGCAGCATCGGGTTCCCGGTATCTGTCCATCACCTCGTCGGGCAGGTCGATGTCGACGAAGGGCAGGTGCAGGCGCCGGCCCGACAGCTCGCCGGTGGTGAAGTTCATGGCGGGCGAGCCGATGAACCCGGCCACGAAGATGTTCACGGGGCGCCGGTAGAGCTCCTTGGGCGTGTCGACCTGCTGCACCACCCCCTTGCGCAGCACCGCCACCCGGTGACCGAGCGTCATGGCCTCGGTCTGGTCGTGCGTCACGTACACGGTGGTGACCCCGAGGCGCTGCTGCAGCTCGGCCAGCTGCGAGCGCATCTGCACCCGCAGCTTGGCGTCGAGGTTCGAGAGGGGCTCGTCCATCAGGAAGGCCCTGGGCTCGCGCACTATCGCCCGGCCCATGGCCACCCTCTGGCGCTGACCCCCGGAGAGGTTGGCCGGCTTGCGCTCGAGCAGGTCCTCCAGCTCCAGCATCGAGGCGGCCACCCCGACGCGCCGGGCGATCTCGTCCTTGGGCACCTTGGCCAGCTTGAGGGGGAACGCCATGTTCTCACCCACGGTCATGTGCGGGTAGATGGCGTAGCTCTGGAAGACCATCGCCATCTTCCGGTCCTTGGGGTCGATGTCGTTCACCACCTCGTCGCCCACCCTCACCTCACCGCTGGTGATGTCCTCCAGGCCGACGATCATGTTGAGCAGCGTCGACTTCCCGCACCCCGAGGGTCCCACGAGTATGAAGAACTCGCCGTCGTCGATCGTGAAGGTCGCGTCCTTCACGGCGGAGGTGCCGTCCCTGAACGTCTTGGACACGTGGTCGATCACGATCTCGGCCATGCCGTCACCTATCCCTTCACTGCGCCGGCGGTGAGACCGGCCACGATGCGTCGCTGGAAGATGAGCACCATCACGATGATCGGCACCGTCACCACAACCGAGGCCGCCGCGATGGCGCCCGTGGGCTGCTCGAACTGGGACGCCCCGGTGAAGAAGGCGATGGCCGCCGGCACCGTGCGGGCCTTGTCGGTGGAGGTGAGCGAGATGGCGAAGAGGAAGTCGTTCCAAGCGAAGATGAACACGAGGATCGCCGCGGTGAACACGCCCGGGGCTGCCAGGGGCACGATCACCTTGCGGAAGGCCTGGAAAGGTGTGGCCCCGTCGACCCTGGCGGCCTTGTCGAGGTCCCACGGGATCTCCCGGAAGAAGGCCGAGAGCGTCCAGATGGCCAGCGGCAGCGTGAAGGTCATGTACGGGATGATCAGGCCCGGCCACGTGTCGTAGAGGCCCAGCTCGCGCCACAGGTTGAACAGCGGGCCCACTATCGACACCGGCGGAAACATGGCGATGGCCAGAGCGCCCCCGAGCACGATGGCCTTGCCCCGGAACTCGAGGCGCACGATGGCGTAGGCGGCGAACATCGCCAGCACCACCGCCAGCAGGGTGGAGAGCAGCGCGATGCCTATGGAGTTGCGGAGCGAGGCGAGGAACTGCGGGTCGTCGAAGATGGCCCGGTAGTGGTCGGAGGTCACCGACTCGGGGATGAACCGGTGGTCGGTGAGCTGTGAGGCGGGCTTGAGCGAGAGCGAGATGATCCACAGCACGGGCACCAGGGCCCAGACCACCACCACGATGCCGCCGAGGGTCCAGAACACGTCGTGCAACCGTCTCCGGCGTTCCATCAGCGACCCTCCCTCATCTGCGAGTACGAGGCCCCGAAGCCCTTCACGAAGAGGACGGCTATGAGGATCACGCAGGCGAAGATCACCACCGAGACCGCCGAGCCGATCCCCAGGTTCAGTCGCACGATGAGCGTGTTGTAACCCACGAGCGAGACCGACTCGGTGTCCTGGGCTCCCCGCGTCTGCACGAAGATCGAGTCGAAGATCCGGAAGGCGTCCAGCGTGCGGAACAGCAGCGCCACCAGCACCGTGGCCTTCATCAGGGGCAGCCGCACCTTCCAGAAGCGCTGCCACACGTTGGCCCCGTCGACGCGGGCCGCGTTCAGCACGTCGTTGGGCACGAGGGTGAGGCCGGCCAGCAGCAGCAGCGCCATGAACGGCGTGGTCTTCCAGATCTCGGTGGAGATGATCACCAGGAACGACGACCACCGCTCGGCGAACCACGCCTGGTTCAGTCCCGTCAACTCGTTCACGAAGCCGGTGGTGGGGTCGAAGGCGAAGCGCCAGGCGATGGCGGCCACCACGGTGATGATCCCGTAGGGGACCAGGATCGAGGCTCGCACCGTGCGGCGCCCGAACAAGATGTGGTGCATGATCAGCGCAAGGGTGAAGCCCAGCACCAGCTCCACCAACACCGACACGATGGTGATGAACAGGGTGTTCACCAGCGACTGCCACCACAGCGGAGACGTGAGCACCGCCCCGTAGTTCGAGAGGCCCACGAACGCCTGCTCGTCAGGGAAGCGCAGGTCGTAGCGCTGCAGCGAGAGCCAGATGGAGTACCCCATCGGGTAGGCCGTCACCAGCAGCATCACGACTATGGCTGGTGCGCACAGCATCCAACCCAGCCGGCGCTCCGAGCGAGCACGCTCGGAGCGACCGGCATGGGTCGCCGCACCGGACGGGGCATCGGCCGGAGGGCGCTCGAGCGTGGCTGTCATCGTGGCTCCTCCGTCGTTGCTCGCCCGGTGGCCGGTGGGGGGCCAGTAGGGAGGTCGTGGCCGGCCACCGGTGGCCTCATAGGAGCCCCCTCGATTCCAGGGCCTGGTCGATCGCGTCGCGCAGGCCGTCGATGTCGCCTTCGGGGTCGATGCTGCTCATGGGGTGCAGGGTCCGCTGGATGGCCAGCGAGATGTCGGCGTACACGGGCGACTGGGGGCGCTGCGAGGCGTCGGCCAGGCTCTCCCGCAGCGTGTCGGCGAAGGGGTACTCGGCCCGCAGCTCGGGGTCGTCGTAGAGGGCTGCGATGGTGGGCGCCAGCCCGCCCTTGATGGCTGCGGCCCTGCTCCCCTCGGCATCAGCTATGCACAACGCGGCCTCGAAGCTCTCGTCGGGGTGGTTGGTGAAGGCGGCCACGCCCAGGTTGAACCCCCCGTAGGTGACGTGGCTGGGCTGTCCGGGCTCCACCGAGGGCCAGCGGGCCCAGGCCACCTTCGAGGCCAGCTCGGGGTCGTTCTCCTGCACGCTCGCGTAGATGAAGGGCCAGTTGATCTCGAAGGTGGCGTCGCCCGACTCGAAGCCCAGGCGGGCGTCGTCCTCCCGGGCCGTGGAGAGGCTGGGGTTGGAGGCCGACGAGCGACCCAGCTTGGCCATCACCTCCAGGGCTCGCCTGGTGGGCTCCGGGTCGAGCGACACCTCGGTGCCGTCGTCGTTCAATATCGACCCCCCGGCCGACTCCAGCAGAGAGTTGAACAGCACGGTGAGCCCCTCGTAGCGGGCACCCATGGTCTCGATCGCACCCCCGGGGCCGATCTCCTCTGCCTCGGCGATCATCTCGTCCCAGGTGGTGGGGGCCTCGGGCGCCCGGTCGGTGCGGTACCAGAGGAGCTGGGCGTTGCCGGTGAACGGCGCCACCCAGAGCTGGTCCCTGTAGGTGGCGCTGTCGACGGAGCCCTGCAGGCGCCCCTCGGTGGCCCTGCGGGCGTCGGCCTCGTCCCAGGGGAGGATCCATCCGGCCTGGGCGAACTCGGCCGTCCAGATCACGTCCATCGACATGAGGTCGATCGACGAGTCGTCTGCCGCCAACCGGCGCACCAGCTGCTCACGCTGCTGGTCGGCGTCGTTGGGCAGCACGACCATCTCGATGTCGTACCGGCCACCCGAGGCCTCGCTGCACCGCTGGGCCGACTCGGCGAACGAACCGCCCGGCTCGTCGTAGGTGTACCAGGCCAGGGTGGGCGTGCCCGCCTCGCTCGAAGACCCGCACGATGCCGCCACGAGGCCCGCCGCCGTCGCCACCACCCCGACGATCAGCAACCGGCCCAGGACCTGGCGGCCTGGAACTTGGCGACTGGTGGCGTGACCGACGAGCATCGGCCCCGACCTACCCTGGTGATGTGACCTCAATCACACCTGCCGACGGCCCTCTCTCCACGGCCCTGGGTCTGCGTGCGGGCTCGAAACCTGGTTGAAGTGTCGTAACGGGTCCGTAAGATTCGCGACATGTCCCTTCCTTCCTCTGATGGATCTGTCGCGGTCGAGGCCGTGGGGTTGGTCAAGCGCTTCGGGTCCACGGAGGCTCTCAGCGGTGTCGACCTCTCGATCGAGCGAGCCACCGTGCTCGGCGTGCTCGGCCCCAACGGCGCCGGCAAGACCACGGTGGTGCGCATCCTCACCACGCTCATCAAACCCGACGAGGGCCGTGCCTTCATCGACGGGATAGACGTCGTCGCGCAGCCGCGCCTGGCGAGGGCCCGCATCGGGCTCACCGGTCAGTACGCGGCGGTCGACGAGCGCCTGACCGCCGCCGAGAACCTCGAGCTCGTGGGGCGGCTCTTCCACATGCGCAAGTCGGTCGCGAAGCGTCGCGCCAGCGAGCTGCTCGAGCGCTTCGAGCTCACCTACGCCAACGACCGCGTGGTCAAGAACTTCTCCGGTGGCATGCGGCGCCGGCTCGACATCGCCATGAGCCTCATCGCCCAGCCCTCGGTGCTCTTCCTCGACGAGCCCACCACCGGGCTCGACCCGCGGAGCCGTGCGGGCATGTGGGACCTCATCGACGAGCTGGTGCGAGAGGGCACCACCACGTTGCTCACCACCCAGTACCTCGACGAGGCCGAGCGCCTGGCCGACAAGATCGCCGTGATCGACCGTGGCACGGTGATCGCTCGGGGCACCGCCGACGAGCTGAAGCGTGAGACCGGGGGAGAGCGCATCGAGATCGCCGTGGAGCACAGCGATCAGCTGGCGCAGGCCATGCCCGTGCTGGCTCGCTTCGCCGCCACCGAGGGCGCCGAGGTGGTCGACCTGGAGACCCGAACCGTAACCGTGCCCGTCGGGGAGACCCACGGGATCGTCCCGCTGGTCGTCCGAGCCCTCGACGACGCCGGGGTCCCGGTGGTCGACGTGGTCGTGCGCCGGCCCACGCTGGACGACGTGTTCTTCCAGCTCACGGGCCACTTCGCCGAGGACAGGAAAGAGGGCGAGGGCGAAGAGGACGGCGAGGGCAGGCCGGCCGACGCCGCCGCCACCACCCGTGAGACCGAGGGAGCAGCCTGATGTCGGTAGCCACCACAGACCTCCTGCCCACGCCAGGCGACGTGCCCCTGGGGCCCTCGTGGTTCGTGCGCGACAGCTGGACCGAGGCGTCTCGTCACCTCAAGGCGGTGCCCCGCAATCCAGAGCTGCTCATCTTCGCGGCCATCCAGCCCATCATGTTCGTGCTGCTGTTCGTCTACGTGTTCGGTGGCTCCATCGAGGTGCCGGGCTACTCCGACTACACGCAGTTCCTCATGCCGGGCATCTTCGCCCAGACGGTGCTGTTCAACTCGGCCTTCACGGGCGTGGGCCTCGCCGAGGACCTGTCGAAGGGCCTCGTCGACCGCCTCCGCTCGCTGCCCATGTACCAGTCGGCGGTGTTGGTGGGTAGGACCGTCTCCGACTTCGTCCGGAACATCTTCACCTTCGCCATCATGTTCGCCGTGGCCTACGCGGTGGGCTTCCGCATCGAGGGGAGCTTCGCAGCTGCCGTCGGGGCCACCGCCCTGCTGTTCGGCTTCAGCTACGCCTTCAGCTGGATCCAGGCGCTCATCGGGCTCTCGGTGAAGTCGGTTGAGGCGGCGAACTCGGCCGGGTTCATCTGGATGTTCCCCCTCACCTTCGTGTCGTCCGCCTTCGTCGATCCGTCGAACATGCCCAGCTGGTTGCAGCCCATTGCCAACGCCAACCCGTTCACGACGGTCACCGACGCCACCAGGGCCATGTACAACGGCCGCGACCCGGGTGCCGATCTTTGGATCTCCATCGCCTGGGCGGTGGGCATCACCGTGGTCTTCGCCTTCCTGTCGGCCCGGAAGTTCTCGAGGGTCTCTCTCCGCTAGGTCGCTGCCCCGGTAGTGGCCCTAGTGGGCGGCTGCCGGCTTCTCCAGCGCCTGATGGCGGCGCCAGAGCGTCGCGTTGACCACTGCGCCGAACGTGATGATCCTGCCCAGCAGGTACGCCCAGAACAGCAGGGCCAGGGCCGTCCCTATGGCTCCGTAGAGGTCCGACTTCGACTCGATCTCACGGGCGATCCAGTAGACGGTCACCAGGTGCAGGACCTCCACGCCCACCCCGAATATCACGGCGCCGGGCACGAGCGCCCACCACGGGGCGTCTGCGTGCGGTAGGTGCATCGAGGCGAGGAGCCACACGCCTGCGGGGAGCATGACCGACGCCAGCATCGCAGCGATCCCGAGGAGGAGGTTGAGGTCCTCGATCTTCCTGATCACGAACGCGCCGAGTACGAAGAGGGTCAGGGTGGCGAGCGAGAAGACCACCGGCTTCACCAGCGGGCCCTTGGAGGGTCGTTCGGCCCAGATGAGGGAGTGGGCCACCCGCAGCACCTTTATGGCAGTCCTGGTGGCCCAGAGCAAGGCGACCAGTCCCAGTACGAGGGCTACCAGGCGCTGCCACAAGGAGAGCTCGGTGGTGCCGTCGACGGCCGCCGCCACCAGCCCGGCGATGCCGATCTCGCTCGCCAGGTCTCGCGACGACGTCTCGTCGCTCACGCTGAGCCCGAGGAGCATGACGATCACGAACACGTAGGGGATCAGCACGAGGAACAGGCGGAAGGCGATGGCGCCAGCGAGCACCGGCCCGCCCGTGAGGTTGTCGTGTTCCACCGCCCGCAGCGCGGAGTCGATGACGGCCGATCGGGGCCTGGCCTCCTCGACCTTCCTGCGCATTCCCTCGCCCTGGGCGGCGAGGCTCTGCCTGCGAGCCTTGAGCGTGGAAGCGATCCGCCTGGACGTCGAGACGTGTGCCTCGGCGCCTTCCAAGGTGTGGGTGCCCTCGTAGGGACGAGTGGACGCCGAGCCTTGGGTGACGGGCTCCTCGTCGCCCTGGTCCGGAGCAGGTGGGTCGACTACCACCGGTCGAGCCTAAGGCTGGAGGCGCACCCGGCGCAGCAGCTGGGCGTTGAGGGCGACGATCACGGTGGAGGCGCTCATGAGGATGGCCCCGACGGCTGGTGGGAGGGTGAAGCCCGCCCACGCGAGGGCGCCACCTGCCAGCGGGATTGCCAGCAGGTTGTAGCCCGCAGCCCAGGCCAGGTTCTGCACCATCTTTCGGTAGCTGGCCCGGGAGAGCCTGATCACACCCGTGACGCCCCGGGGGTCGCTGCTCGCCAGCACCACGCCTGCCGACTCGATGGCCACGTCGGTGCCCGCCCCTATGGCGATGCCCACGTCGGCCCGGGCGAGGGCCGGCGCGTCGTTCACCCCGTCGCCGACCATCGCCGCCTGCAGACCCCTGGCCTGGAGGTCGGCCACGGCGGCGTCCTTGTCCTGCGGAAGGACCTCTGCGAACACCTCGTCCACGCCCAGCTCGGCGCCCACAGCGTCGGCGACCTCGGTGGCGTCGCCGGTGATCATCACGATCCTCTTCACGCCCAGCGACCGCAGGTCGTCGATGGCCTCCCTGGCCTCGGGACGCACCTGGTCCTCCAGGGCTATGGCCCCGACCACCTCCCCAGGGCTGCCACCCCGTACCAGGTAGAGGACAGAGGCGCCCCTGGCCTTCCAGCCGTCCACGGCGCCGTGCAGCTCACCTGGCGCATCCAGGCCCCGCTCGCGGAGCAGGCTCGGGCCTCCCACCGCCCAGGGCTGCCCGTCGACGCTGGCCTCCACGCCACGCCCCGTGAGCGATCGGAACCCGGTGGCGGTCGCCATCGGTGCGGCACCGGGCTGCCGCTGCGCGGCGCTCACGATGGCCCTGGCCAGTGGGTGCTCGCTGTCGGACTCCACGGCAGCGGCCACCGCAAGCACCTCGGAGTCGGTCATGGCGGCTGGGCCCCGGCCCTCGGAGCCGGCGGTGCCCACTGTGCCGGTGCCCACTGTGCCGGTGACCGTGTGGGCCCCCTTGGTGAGGGTTCCGGTCTTGTCGAAGAGCACTGCGTCGACCGAGCGCATCCGCTCCAGGGCCAGGCGGTCCTTCACCAGGATCCCCGACCGGGCCGCCACGGCGGTCGAGATGGCGATCACCAGCGGTATGGCCAGCCCCAGGGCGTGGGGGCAGGCGATCACCAGCACCGTCACCGTGTTGGTGATCGCGCTGTCGATGTCGCCCACGGCCCACCAGGCCACGAACGTGACGACGCCGGCCGTGGTGGCCACGTAGAACAGGCCGGCGGCCGCCCGGTCGGCCAGGGCCTGCGCCCGGCCCCTGCTGGCC
>CAYNQN010000008.1:17703-27691 GCA_964399375.1 uncultured Rhabdothermincola sp.
CGGCGAGGGCGGTGTCGCTACCCACCGCCTCCACCCGGATCCGCAGCGACGAGTCGGTGGCCACGGTGCCGGCCACCACCTTCGCCCCCGGCCCCTTGGGCACGGGGCGCGACTCGCCTGTCAGCATCGACTCGTCGACGTCGGCAGTCCCCTCCACCACTACGCCGTCGGCCGGCACCCGACCACCCGAGCGCACCAGCACCACATCGCCCACCGACAGGTCGGCCAGGGTGACCAACTCCACCTGGCCGTCGGCGCCTATGCGCTCGGCCCCGTCCGGGAGCAGCTCGGCCAGGGCCGACAGGGCCCCCTGTGCTTGGCCTATGGCCTTCATCTCCTGCCAGTGGCCCAGGAGCATGATGGTTATCAGGGCCGCCAGCTCCCACCAGAAGTCGAGGTCGAGCCAGCCGATGCTCGTGGCCAGCGAGGCGGCGTAGGCCACGGTGATGGCCATGGAGATCAGCAGCATCATCCCCGGCTGGCGCTGGCGGATCTCGGCCGCACCGCCGGCCAGGAACGGCCAGCCGCCCCAGAAGAAGATGAACGTTCCGAGCACCGGGCCCACCCAGCTCATGCCGGGGAAGTCGATGCTGTAGCCGAACCAGTCCATGATCATGTGGCTGGTCACCACAAGGGGCACCGTGAGCACCAGGGTCAGCCAGAACTTGCGCTTGAAGATCTCCGGGTCGTGCCCGGCGTGGCCCTCATGGCCGCCGTGCCCACCGTGATCCCCGTGGCCGCCGTGGTCGTGCCCGGCGTGCTCACCGTGCCCGGTGTGGTCCGTATGACCGCTCATGTCGTGGCAGCTCATGCGGGCTCCTCTTCTCGCCGGTGCGTCCGCACGAACGCGAGGGCCACCGCCAGCCCCACGAAGGCGAGCAGCGAGTCGAACCGCAGCGCCCAGTCGAAGCCCGAGGCGAACGACTCGCGCACCAGCTTCACCATCGCGTCGCCGGTCTCGCCGGCGTAGCGCGAGATGATCTCCGCCGCGGTGTCGGTCCCGGCCAGCACCCCCTGCACGGAGGCGTACTCACTTGCCGTGAGGCTCACCCCGAGATCGGCGGAGTCGGCTTGGAACGCCCGGTTGGAAGCTGTGAGGAACACCGTGGTGGTGAGGCCCAGGCCTATGGCGCCGCCGGCGATCTGGAACATGTAGAGGATGCCGCCGGCCAGGCTGGATCGGGCCTTGGCCAGCGCCGTGACCCCTGCCGTGGTGATCGACGAGTAGAAGAGGCCCACGCCGAAGCCGAGCACGATCATGCCCGGGACCAGCGCCCAGTAGCCGGACTCTGGTTGGAGGAAGCCCAGCAGCAGGCCACCCACGGCGATGGCCAGCGCGCCTACCCCCACGACGATCCTGGGCCCGACCCGCTCGTACAGGCTGCCGGCCACGAACGACATCACGGTGAACACGACCATCAGGGGCAACAGGCCCGCTCCGGCCTCCAGGGCCGAGTAGTTCAGGATCTTCTGGAGGTACTGGGGCAGGTAGAGCAGGGCGGCGAAGAAGGTGGCCGACATGGCGAGGGTGGCCAGGCACGCCCCCACGAAGACCTTGTTCCTCATCACGTCGCCCGGCACCAGCGCGCTGGAGCCCGCCCGGCGCTCGGCCAGCACGAAGGCCACCAGCAGCACGGCGCACACCGCGAACGAGGCGAGCACCACCGGGCTGCCCCAGCCGGCCGTCGGTGCCTCGCTCAATCCCACCAGCAACACGATGAGCGCTATCGAGAGGGTGGCGATGCCGGCGTAGTCGATCCGGTCGCGTTGCTCGTCCTGGCGCACGTGCACGGTGAACCACGTCACCGCACACGCCAGGAGGGCTATGGGGAGGTTCAGGAAGAGGATCCAGCGCCAGCTCAGCTCCTGGGTGAGCAGGCCCCCCAGGAGCGGCCCGGCGGCGTTGCCGAAGCCCGCCGTGCCGATCACGATGCCGCCGGCCAGCCCCTGGCGGTCGTCGGGGACGATGGCGTAGACGAGGCCCAGGATGGCCGGCCACATCATGGCCCCGCCTATGCCCATGAGCGCCCGGCAGGCGATGAGCATCCCCACGTTCACCGAGAAGCCGCCCAGCACCGAGAACCCGGCGAATATCGCGGCGCCGATGAACAGCACCCTGCGCCTGCCGAACATGTCGGCCAGGCGTCCCCCGGTCACGATCAGCACGCCGAAGATGAGGGCGTAGGCGTTCACCACCCACTGCACCGTCGAGACGTCGGTGTTGAAGTCGGCCTCTATGGCCGGCAGCGCCACGCTCATGGCGGTCACGTCGTTGGCGATCACGAAGATCGCCAGGCCCATGGCCACGATGGCCATCACCGACGAGCTCCCTAGTTTCGTGCTGGAGGTCACGGCCAGGAGCCTAGGGGCCGACCCGTCAGTGGGGCAGCAGCTGGTGGAACCTGTTTGCCGTGCGCTCGCGTTGGCGCCTGCGAATCAGACGAGCACGCAGTGGGTGCCGCGGTAGATCGTGGCCATGCACTTGTTGCAGTGGATGCACAGCGAGTCGTCACTGGCGCCCGATGCCAGCTTGTTCACCAGGTCGGGCTCGCGCAGCAGCGCCCGGCCCATCGCCACGAAGTCGAAGCCCTCCTCCATGGCTCTGTCGATCGTGGCTCGCTGGTTGATGCCGCCCAGCAGCACCAGCGGCATGTCCAGGGCTTCCCGGAACTGCCTGGCCAGTGGCAGCAGGTACGCCTCCTCGTAGGGGTACTCCTTGAGGAAGCGCTTCCCGGCGATGCGGAACGGCAGCCTCAAGGCCTTGGGCATCGTGGCGGCCATCTCCGCCAGGGGTGCCTCACCCCGGAACAGGTACATGGGGTTCTGCAGTGAGCTGCCCGCCGTGAGCTCGATGGCGTCGAGGGCGCCGTCCGCCTCCAGCATGCGGGCCACCTGCACGCTCTCGTCCACCCAGAACCCGCCGGGCACGCCGTCGTCCATGTTCAGCTTGGCGATCACCGCCAGCTCTGCGCCCACCTCCTGGCGCACGGCCTTCACGATCTCGCGGGCCAGGCGGGCCCGGTTCTCCAGCGAGCCCCCCCAGCGGTCGGTGCGCTTGTTCAGCTTGGGGCTCAGGAACTCGCTGGGCAGGTACCCGTGGCCCAGGTGCACCTCCACCGCATCGAAGCCCCCCTTGGCCACCACGCCCGCCCCGTGGGCGAAGTCGGAGATCACCTTGCGGATCCCGCCCTCGTCGAGGGCCTTGGTGAAGCGCATGGCGAGTGGGCTGAAGATCCTCGACGGCGCCCGGCCTCGCTTCCCGGTGGCGGCGGCCACAGCGCCGGCGTGGCCGATCTGCGCCGATACGGCCGCGCCCTCGGCGTGCACGACATCGGCGAGCTGCCTGAACCCAGGGACCGCGTCGTCGGTCAGGACGATCTCGTTGGGCGTGCCGCATCCTTCCTCCGACACGGCGCAGTAGGCGACGGTGGTCATGCCCACCCCACCGGCGGCCACCGTGCGATGGAACTCGATGAGCTCGTCGGACACGACGTGGGTGCGTGTCATGCCCTCGAACGTCGCCGCCTTGATCACCCTGTTGCGCAGGGTCAGTGGCCCCAGCCGGGCCGCGGAGAAGGGATCTGCCACGAGCCGACAATAGGGCCTCTAACCTGCCCGCCGTGGAGAGCTGCCCTTCCCGCTCCTGCCCGCTCGGGCTCTGGTCCCCCGCTCTTTCCCGCTCCGCGGGCGAGCCGCTCGGGCTCTGGTCCCCCGCTCTTGCCCGCTCCGCGGGTGAGCCGCTCGGGCTCTGGGCATGAGGGCACGCATGGTGCTCGGCGCCAGCCTGGCCGCCCTCCTGCTCCTGGCCGTGGTGGTGGTCCTGCTCGCCCGACCCTCGCAGATGGGCGAGAAGGTGCTCGAGGTGGTCGATGCCGAGGGGTCTGTGGCGGTGACCAGCCTGGCGCTGGAGAACATGGACGCCAACAGGGGCACGATCAAGCTCCGCCTCACCGTCCACTCGGGGAGCCGGCCCGTCCCGCCGCAGGGCGCGAGCCTGCTCACCAGCGTTGCGGGGCTGGGGCCCGTCACGCTTCCCCTCAGCGAGCTCACCGCCGAGTCCTCCACCGAGATGCTCCTCGACATGGGCGACCTGAGCGACTACCCCTTCGACGAGTACGAGGTGAACCTGGCGATGGCGCTGGTGGAGGGCACCGGCATCACCGACGACACCGACCCCACCTCGCTGCACTACCTACCGGTGAGCCTGGTCGCCACGTCGATGCTGAGCGGCTTCGACGCCTCGGCAGAGGCCAAGCCCTCGGCCGAGATCAGCGAGGTTCGCTTCACCATGCAGCGCCCGGTGCCCACGGTGGTGTGGGCGGTGGCGATGATGGTCATCTACTGGCTCCTGGCCATAGGTGCGGCCGGTGTGGTGATAGCCACGGTGCTTCGGCTGCGGCCCTTCGAGACCCGCCACCTCGCCTGGCTCACGGCCCTGCTCTTCGCCTTCGCCGCCTTCCGCAACACCGCCCCGGGCTCCCCACCCATAGGCGTGTTCCTCGACTTCGGCGCCTTCTTCTGGGCGGTGGCCATCGTGGTGCTCGCCGAGCTCGCCTTCGTCGCCTACTACCTGAGCGGCAGCAGGCGACCTTCCTCGTCCTGACCCCAGCTTTCGCTGTGGTTCTCTGAGCGGCCGCCGGGCGGGATCGCCGGCGGTGTCACAGCTCGCAGGGATACTTGAGGGATATGGCCACGTGGGCGCTCAGGGAGCTGATGGAGGACCCCTTGGCGCTCTCGGTCCTCGGCGGACCACGCCTGGCGGTGACCGCCGAGCAGATCCGGGACCTCTACGACGAGATCGAGGCGGAGGCGCGCCACGCGGCGCACGGCCTCGACGCCGATCGCCTGCCCCTGCGGCTCCCCAAGTCGAGGGTCACCCAGCTCCTGGCCTGCGAGGCGTACGCGGTGGAGGGCCGGCTCAACCGGCAGGGCGACGGCGCCCAGGCCGACCGGCTCACGACGGCCCAGGCGTGTGGCACCGCCGCCGACCACGTGGTGGCCGCCTGGTGCGGGGGAGCGCGCTTCGGCGGCACGGTCGAGTCGGCGGCTGCCCTGGTGGAGGCCTACCGAGACCCGTCGCTGCTGCACTGGTGGCACACGGGCGAGGAGCACGAGCGCGAGGAGCTGGCGGGTGTGCTCACCCAGGTCTCCGAGGGCCTCGCATCGGGGGTGGGCCCGGTCGATCCCGCCTGGTTGGTGCGGACCCAGGTTCCGATAGCGGCGAGCTTCGCCGGGGGCGCCGTGGTCTGCGAGGGCCGGTTCGACCTGGAGCTGGGAGGGCGCCCCGGCGAGCTCCCCGGCGCCATCGTCGACGTGAAGACGGGCTCTCACGCCGATGCGGCCCGCTCCGAGCACGCGGACGACCTGCTCGTGTACGCGCTGCTCGCCTCCTTCCGCGACGGTGTGGCCCCTGCCTGGGTGGGCACCTGGCACGCCACGCGCGCCAGCCTCGACGTGCACCCCGTGGGCCTGGGCGCCCTCGAGACGGCGGCCGGCCGGCTCATGGCCGCCATCGGCCAGCTGGCCGAGCTGAAGGCGGGCCGTGTGCCCACCACCCGGGCGGGTCGCCAGTGTCAGTGGTGCGAGCTGCGCACCACCTGCGAGACCTTCCGCACCTCCCAGGAGTCGGGCGCTCTGCGCGGGCGTGCCTCCAGCGAGCCGGCATCGTGAGCGAGCAGGCCGAGCGCCGTGCCTGGGCGGCTTCGTGGCGCGAGCGCACCGTCGAGGCCTTGGCGGATCCCGTCGGTGCCCTGCCTCCACCCGAGGGGCGCAAGCCCGCGTGGGACGAGTGGCTCGACGTCGACCACTGGACGTGGAGCAAGGCCGTCGAGTGCCCGGCGAGCCTGGCCGCTCCGGCCGAGCCCTTCGTCGACTCCATCCCCAACTCCGTGCGGCGTGTGGGCCTGGTGGCGCTGCGCCTGTGGCTGAGGGGCTCGGCGCCCAGCGCGCTCGAAGCGGCCAGGCAGGTGGTCTCGGGCGATCCCGACCCATCCGACGACGACGAGATCTCCTTCGGCCTTCGCTCCTGGCTCGACGAGCTCGCCGCCCCCGTGCGCGCCGCGATGGTCACCGAGGCCGCCACCTACGCCTTGCGCGCCGTGCGGGCGGGTGTGCAGCCCGGTCACCACGTCGCGGCGCCCGGCAGCGCCCGGCGCCGTTGGGAGGTCCCCGGCAGCAGGGTGCGGCTCGACGCCAAGGTGGAGGTGGCCTCCCACCGGCTGCCGACCAAGCCCGACCTGAGGCTCCTGGTGCTCGACACCACCAGCCCCACCCCTGGCCGTGGGGAGGGGCTGGCCGCCTGGGTGGCCCTGTGCCACACCCTCGTGTGCCGCATGGCGCCCGCCGCGGTCACCGTGAAGAACCTGCGCACCGGTGTGGGGGAGCGGTACGAGGTGGGCGACGACCTGCTCGGGGTGGCTCTCATGCAAGCCACGGAGGCCATCGAGGCACTGGGCGCGGCGGTAACCGAGTCGGCCGGTTCAGCCGCCCTCACCTACCGGCCGGGCCGGTGGTGCCACCGGTGCAGCGCCCTCGACCTGTGCCCCGATGGCCAGGAATGGGTTTCGACCCCTCGCCCAGTCGCGGTCTGAAACTTTTCTGAGGTCTTCACGCCCTGTTCAGCGCGTCCATTCTTCGCGTCAAAACGCTGGTCAGAGCGCATCTCCCGAGCATCCTTGTGATATCAACTGAATCAACTTGTCACTAGACGGTACTGGCATGTGTTGAGATCGGTTGCTATGGTAACAACACCTGATTTGAGTGTGATTAGTCGGGATCGAGATGTGAGGAGGTGAGCATGGCACTGAGCATCGACGATCTGCGCACGTTCATCTTGGTTTCATCGGAGCGGTCGGTGTCCAAGGCTTCGGCCCACCTGGGCGTGACACAGCAGTCGGTCTCCGAACGGATCCGCCGGCTCGAGCGCCGGGTTGGCGTGGAGCTGTTCGTGCGGCTCCCGCACGGCATGCAGCCCTCCGGTGCTGGCTTCCGCCTGTTGCCATACGCGAGGCAGGCGGTGGAGCTGGTCGATCGGGCACTCGCCGTGATCGACGCCGACGACCTGGTACGGGCACGGGTGCAGGCGAGCGTGGCCGATCTCGTGGTCCCCCTGTTGGGGGAGGGCACCACCCGGGTGGAGTCCACGGTCACCGAGGACGCCACAGGCGTGCTCTCCGCTGTCGTGAGCGGTGCCGCCGACGTCGGCATCGGGGTCTTCTCCTCCGACGACGCTGCTGCCTTCACCTCCGAGATCCCGTCGCCTTCGTCGCTCCTCTCGGCCCCTCTTCCGCCTGCTCCCGGCTCCAACGGTCACGGGACTGCTCCCGATGGGGACATGGGCGTCGAGCTCGATGCCCTCGGCGCTGCCCGTGACGATGCGGATGGCGAAGCAGCGGACGACCATGCGGAGGGCGCCGAGTCGGTCCTCGTGATCGATCACCTCTTCGACGACCCGGTCGTCTGGGTGGTCCCACCCGAGCACCCGTTGGCAGTCCGGGGTCGGGCGGTGCCCACGGCGGAGCTCTCCGAGCTTGCCTTCGGCGTGGCCCTGAGCGGGCAGCCGCAGGCCGAGGGCGATGGTGGGTCTACCGAGGGGCTGCGGCTCGCCCCGCGCTCCACGGTGGCGGGAGCTCTGGCCGACGGGTCGCTCGTGGAGGTGACGGTGGACCTGCCCGGGTGGGTGGTGCCCATCTCCATCGCATACCGCGCCACCGACCACGACCGCCCCACCATCGCCGCCCTGCGCGCCGACCTGGCAGCGCAGGGCTCGCGCGTCGAGATCCGCGACGCCGGCCTTCCGCAGGGGTCCCGCCGCTGAGGGGTTCAGCGGAGAGCTCTAGATCAGCAAGTCAGTAGCAGTCAGTCAGAGCAAGTAGCAGTCAACAGGGGGGTTCCATGAGTTCATCGTTCGGTAGAGGTGCGCGCGGCGCGGTCGCGTCTGTGCACGTGAAGAGGTGGCGCACCGCCACCGTGGCCTTGTTGGTGCTGGCCATGGTGGGCTCGTTGCTCGCCTTGGCCGTCCCGCCACCTTCCGTGGCCGGCGCCCAGGAACCCCCTCCCGAGCAGGTGACCGAGGCTTCGTGGGCTACGGACTGCATCGGTACCGCTGCGGGAATTCGCCAGCCGGAGACGAACTCGATGGCCTTCGAGACCACGGCTCCCACGTCGGTGGAGCCGGGGGCCGACTTCACCATCCGCATCGCGCCTAAGCAGTCGGAGTTCCCCGACAGCAAGGACAGCATCGTGGGCGTGGTGCCGGTGCACTACCTGCAGAACGTCAACTTCATGTACGACCTGCCGTCGAACGCCTCGGTGGAGTCGGTGGAGGTAGTGGCGGGCACGGGCTTCGGCACCACGGGCACGCCAACGGTGGCGGTGGACACGGAAGGGTTCTCGCCGGGCCGCATCGTGTTGTTCGTGCCCATGGTGCCCAAGAACCCGATCGGCCCCGACAAGTCGACCCCCTTTCAGCTCCCCGCCATCGACGTGGCGCTGAAGGCCACGGGCCCGGTGGGCTCGAGCGTGGTGACGCGCTTCTCGGGCCACGACGAGGCGACTTCCGGCTACGTGTTCCAGGCGTCATCCGTGTTGATGGCCAACGTGTGGTGCTGGCCGGTGGGAGAGGTGGCCCGCGCCGCTGCTGTCGTCCACCACGATCCTGTCGGGATCCTCGACCGTCGACACCACTACGGCCCTTAGCGTCGACCCGCTGGCGGTGCCGGCGGGCAACGAAGCGCAGCTGACCGCAACCGTGAGCACCGACGCAGGCCCTGTGGGTGTGGGAGTCGTGCGGTTCAACGACGGCTCAACCGTGCTGGGCTTGGCGGAGGTGGACACCGACGGCGTCGCCTCGCTGAGCGCTGCCTTGAACACCGTTGGAGCGCGCCCGATCACTGCCACCTACCTGGGTGCGCCGGGGTTCACGGGCTCCACGTCGCCGGCGGTGAACGTCTCGGTCACCAACCCCGCTGCACGCACGAGGGCACAGGTATCGGTCACGCCCAATCCCGTGCGGCTGATACTGCCTAACACGGCCCTTCCTCCGACGGCGACGGTGGCCGTGGCGATCACGCCCACGGCGGTCGAGGCCGTCCCTTCTGGCATCGTGCGTCTCTACGACAACGACGTGCTGGTGGGCTCGGCCACGCTGTCGGAGACGGGAACGGCTTCGTTCGCCATCAACCCCGCCGTAGAGGGGCCCTCCGGTCACCAGCTGAGGGTGGAGTACCTGGGTGACACGAAGTTCTTCGCCTCTTCTGGCTCCACGCCGCTGCCGGTCACCGGCCAGGCCGGCGCAACAGCTAGGGCGCTCGACCAGCCGCTGTCGGGCGGCCCAGGCAGCATCGAGCTCAACGCCGCGTCGGGTGGTGTGCCGGCCACCTCGGTGCTCAACAGCACCTTCCGCACCGACCCAACTGGCAACCAGACCCTCGACGGGGTGCTGGTGTTCCCGTCGGCCACCTACACGACCTCTTCGGGCTCCGTCACCGGCCAGCTGGCCCAGGTGGGCCCGGCCACAGGCCAGATCAAGCCCGATGCCACTGCCTCGCTGTCGACGCGGTTGTTCTTCCAGCTCACTGGGGCCACCGTGGGCGGCGATGCCGTTCAGTTCGCATCCAGCTGCGCGGTCGGACCGTTCGATGTGGAGCTCACCGGCACCCGAGCCGGTGCGCTCACCTTGACCGACGCTGGCTTCTTCGTTCCCCCGGTGGCACCCGGTAGCTGCGTGACCGCCACCGGCGCTTCGTTGGCCGCCACGGTCAACAGCCTCCTCGTTGGCGGGGCTACCAGCTTGGCCCTCACGCTCACGCCGCCGGCTGCCGGAGCCGCGACGCAGGTCACGCCCGCTGTGACCGATCCGGGCTCCAGCTTCTTCGGTCAGCCGGTGACCCTGACCGCAACGGTCAGCCGCGTCGACGGCACCAACCTCCCCGCCGGTCAGATCGGCAATGTGGAGTTCGTCGTCGGCGACCAGGTCGTGGCGTCAGCG
>CAYNQN010000008.1:27791-30082 GCA_964399375.1 uncultured Rhabdothermincola sp.
CGGTCAGATCGGCAATGTGGAGTTCGTCGTCGGCGACCAGGTCGTGGCGTCAGCGGCGCTCTTTTCCTTTGGCCAACCCTCGGTGATCGCCAGCACCGTCGTGCCCGGGATCATCGGCAGCGTCCCAACCCCGCCATTGCCGGTGGGCGAGCAGCAGCTGGGAGCCCGCTTCGTCCCGGGTCCCAGCGCCAAGACGACCCTTGCCTCCAGCGCCCCGAGCGCGCCGACGTCGCACTGGGTCTACCCGCCGCTGCCCACCCATGAACCGACCGTCACCTTGGAGGTGCCGGCCGAGGTCCACTCGGGTCAGCCCACAGATCTGATCGTCAGGATCGACCCGGCGCCGAACAGCGGCGAAGCCCCAGCCGCGGTCACCGGGACGATCACGATATTCGACGACCTCGCCGCCGATCCCAGCCGAGCGCAGGTGGCGATCAATGGCCGCGCCAACCTGCCCGTGGGAGCGTCGAGTAACGGGGTGTTCTCCCTGCCGATCGGTCTCGCTCCCGGCGATCACTCGTTGCGAGCGGTGTTCGTGCCGGATGTGGCGGCCCGGTGGTGGTGGGAGGCGACCGGATCGGCTCCCGTGCCCCATCGGGTAGTGGGCAACCTGCTCCCCACGAGTGTCGACATCTTCACGGGGCTCGCCGGGAGCTCGTACATGGGCGATACCTCCAACTTCTACATGACGTTCACGGTGAGCCCGGCGCCATACCTACTCGGGGGCTACCTTTTCTACCAGCTCAACGACGCCGAGCCAGTGCGATCCACCGTACCCGTGCCTTTTTCCGGTGTGGTCGAACAGACGGTGACCGCTGCCGTTGCTTCTTCTAGCTTCTCGTTGGGCATGAACACGATCAAGGCCTGGTATGTCGCCGGCATCGAGTTCAGCTCCCCTGTTCTGGGAAACCTCGGCTTGGCGGATTCGCCGGTGACGACGTTGCAGTTCGAACGGGTGACGCCCGGTACGCCTGGGCCGATGCCTTCATCGACGTTGTTGCGCTTCGTGACTCCGAGTCCTGCCCCTGTGGGGGTTGCGTGGTCGGAGCTGCAGGCTCAAGTCGGCGCCTTTCCGATGAACGGGTCGGTGCAGTTCCAGGCCCGCAACACGGCGACCGACGAATCGGTCGTGTTGGGTTCTGCAGCGGTGAGCAACACCGTGAACGCCACTACTGGTCGGGGTAGAGCACGATTGTTGAACGCCGCGGCGACGGCTTCGTTGCCGGTGGGCGCTTACGAGGTGACCGCTCACTTCACGCCGACCCAGCCGGCCAACTTCGCTCCGTCGGTGTCGGAGCCGCTTGTCGTGCAGGTGGTGAATCCGTCGGCCAAGCTGGCCACGTCCACTTCGCTGGAGGTGTTCTCCACCTCGCCCAGCGCGCGGCTGGATCCGGTTTCGGTGAAGGCCACCGTTAGCCCCGCTGGAGCCGGTGCGGGCACCGTGCGGTTCTTCTCGGGTGACACCGAGGTGGGTTCTGCTGCCGTGTCCGACGGTGTGGTCGAGACCCCGTTGTGGGCCCTGCCCGTGGGCTCGCATTCCTTGACGGCCCACTTCGAGCCGGCGAACACGGCTCTGGTGAACCCGTCCACGTCGAGCGCTGTGACCCACGTGGTGGCCGAGCCTGGGGTGGAGACCTCGACCACCCTTTCGGTATCGCCGGAAGGATCGAGCATCGAAGGCGACGAGGTGACCCTGACCGCTTCGGTCGATCCGGTCGAGGCCGTCGGTTCTGTCGAGTTCGTCGATGACGACGACCTCATCGGTTCGGCGCCCGTAGTAGACGGTGTCGCTTCGATCGTCGTGGACGATCTGAGCCTTGGTGAGCACGGCTTCACGGCCTCGTTCGTTCCCACTGATCCCCTCGAGTTCTCGCCTTCGGTCTCCGAACCGGTGACGCACTCGGTAACCGAGGCACCCATCGGCCCAATCGAGACCGGCACCACGCTGGCCATCTCGCCCGAGGGCTCAGCAGTGGTCGGCTCGGATGTGACGCTCACGGCCACGATCACACCAAGTTCAGCGGCGGGAACCGTGACCTTCCTCGACGGAGACACCGTCATCGCAGGCCCAGTTGCTGTCACCGATGGTTCGGCCGAGGTGGTCGTCGATCAGCTGGGTCTGGGGAACCACAGCCTCGTGGCCGTGTTCGATCCTGACGACCCAGAGGCCTACGAAGGATCGGCGTCTCCGGCCCAGGACTATGAGATCACAGCTCCTGATCCCGAGAACCCACCGGTGATGACCTGCATGGGAGCAGATGAGGCATCGAGGGGCTTGCTGGAGCTGTACC
>CAYNQN010000009.1:0-6735 GCA_964399375.1 uncultured Rhabdothermincola sp.
GCCGACCGCTTCGGCATCGCCCAGCTCCACCAGCTGCGAGGCCGTGTCGGGCGTGGCGCCGCCCGCTCTCACTGCTTCCTGGTGGGGGAGGCCTCCACGCCCGACAGCCAGGCTCGGCTGGAGGCGATGGTGCGCACCACCGACGGCTTCGAGCTGGCCGAGGTCGACCTCGACCTGCGCGGGGAGGGGACGATCATGGGCGAGCGCCAGAAGGGCCGCAACGACCTGAAGCTCGCGTCGCTCAAGCGCGACAAGGACTGGGTGGTGCGGGCCAGGGAGGTGGCCTTCGAGCTGGTCGACCAGGATCCATCCCTGGCGTCGCACCCCGCGCTGGCCACCGAGGTCGAGACCTTCCTGGCCGATCCCGACCAGGCCGACTTCCTGCTCAAGTCCTGACATGGTGCTAGCCGTGGCGACCTTCCTCGAGCTTCCCCGCAGGCGCGCACGGCGCCAGGCGCCCCGGTCATGGCGCCAGGCGCCCCGGCCATGAGGGTCGTGGCGGGGAAGGTCGGCGGGCGGCGCCTGGTGGCGCCCGCCGGCAGCGCCGTGCGGCCCACCTCCGACAGGGTCCGCGAGGCGGTGTTCTCGTCGCTCGAAGCCATGGGGGCCGTGCAGGGAGCCAGGGTGCTCGACCTCTTCGCCGGCACGGGTGCGCTGGCGATCGAGGCCCTCTCGCGGGGGGCGAGCAGCGCCGTGCTGGTGGAGCCCGACCGCACCGCCCGCGGGGCCGTGGCGCAGAACCTCTCGTCCACCGGGCTGGAGGCCGAGGCACAGGTGGTGGCCTCCGAGGCCCTCGCCTTCCTCGGGCGCACCACCGACCGCTACGACCTGGTGCTGGCCGACCCTCCCTACCGCTTCGAGGGTTGGAGCGAGCTGCTGGTGCGGGTGGGGGAGCGCTGCGAGCCCGGTGCGTTCGTGCTGATCGAGTCGGCCGGCGAGGTGCCCGTTCCCGGCTCGTGGCATGTCGAGAGGGACAAGCGCTATGGCGGTACATTCATACGCATAGCAACCGTTCACGCCGATCCCACGACCCCAGCCGGTCCCGAGGAAGCACCCGGATGAGCCGCGCCCTCTACCCCGGCTCCTTCGACCCGATCCACAACGGGCACGTCGAGATGATCGAGACGGCGTCGCGCCTGTTCGACGAGGTGGTCGTGGCGGCCATGCGCAACCCCCAGAAGGGCGAGCCCCTCTTCGACCTGGAAGAGCGCCAGGCGATGATCGCCGAGTCGGTCTCGCACCTCGACAACGTCCAGGTCACGATGTTCTCCAGCCTGGTGGTCGACCTGGCGCACGAGCTCGACGCCGACTTCATAGTCAAGGGCTTGCGAGCGGTGTCCGACTTCGAGAACGAGCTGCAGATGGCTCAGATGAACCACGCGATAGCGGGCGTCGACACGCTGTTCATCCCCTGCGCCTCCATGAACTCGTTCCTCGCCTCGCGGTTGATCCGCGAGATAACCCGCTTCGGGGGCAACGTCTCGGGGATGGTGCCCACACCGGTGGCCAAGCGCCTGGAGGAGAAGTACTCGTGAGCGACGACTTCGATCTGACCCCGCCTCCGCTGGGCGATCAGTACCACCCGGCCGACACCGAGGAGGTGCTGCTCACCCTGCGCGAGCTCATCGAGGCCGCCCGCCCGGTGCCGCTCTCGGCCTCGTCGATGATCGCCAAGGACGAGGTGCTCGCCCTGGTCGACGAGGCGCTCGATCGCCTTCCCGAAGAGCTCCGGGCCGCCCGATGGCTCCTCAAGGAGCGCGAGGAGTACCTCGACAAGGTCCGCCACGAGGGCGACGAGCTGCTCGACCAGGCCAGGGCCCGTGCCGAGCACATGGTGCAGCGCACCGAGGTGGTCAAGGCCGCCGACCACCGGGCCTACCAGATCGTCGACGCTGCGCAGTCCGAGGCCCGGCGCCTGCGCCACGAGGTGGAGGACTTCTGCGACCAGAAGCTCGCCAGCTTCGAGATCGTTCTGGAGCGCACCATGAAGCTGGTCTCGTCGGGCCGCACCAAGCTGCAGGGAGCAAACCTCGTGCCCGAGTCCGAGGCCGAGGGCGACGACGAGCAGTCCCGGCTCGACCAGGCCACGCTCCCGCCCCCTCCTCCGCCCTCCGCCGAGTCGTTCGAGGCCTCGTACTACTCCGAGCCCGAAGGGCAGTTCTTCGACCAGGAGGGCGACGCACCCTAGGGCCGGCGCGACACAGGAAGGAGATGCCGTGGCAACCACGCTGGGACCTCTCCAGGTAGCGGTCACCGACCTACGGAACCGCCCGGGAACGCGCAGGAAGGTGGAGAGGTCCTTCGCCCTCGAAGGCGTGAGCACCTCCACGGCTTCCGTGCCGGCAGGCGCCGGCGTGCGCGTCAGCCTGGAGCTCGAGGCCGTGGCCGGTGGCGTGGGCCCGGTGCCCATCGTCGCCGAGGGAACGGTGTCGGCCGGCTGGACGGGCTCGTGCCGGCGCTGCCTGGAGCCGGTGGAGGGGACCGCCGAGGTGGAGGTCCGCGAGATCTTCGAGGAGAAGCCCACCGAGGGCGACACCTACCCGTTGCGCGACGACATCGTCGACCTCGAACCCATGGTGCGCGACGCCATCTTCCTGGCCCTTCCCCTGGCACCCCTGTGCCGGCCCGATTGCCCCGGGCCGGCGCCCGATTCCTTCCCCACCGGCCCTGCCCTCTCCCAGGAGATCTCGCCGAACGGCGACGGCGACGACCGGCAGCCCTCCTCGGGCGACCCACGCTGGTCCGCCCTCGACGACCTCAACTTCGACTGACACCAGATCCTCCAGTTGCCCGTGGCCCTGTCCCGCTGCTCCGAGGGAGTGGGGCCGGATGGGCGGATTTCGGGAGGCCGGGCGGCGAAAGGTAGGGTGTCGGGCTGCTCGTGCGCCCCGTGTGGGCTGAGCGACGAGCGCAGGATGCTCGAGCCGACGAAGCCAGCCAAGAAAGCCGCCCGAGGAAGACAGACATGGCCGTCCCCAAGAAGAAGACCTCCAAGGCGAAGAGCCGGAGCAGGCGTGCCTCTGCGTGGCGCCTCGGCACCCCGGCCCGCAGCACCTGCCCCCGTTGCGGCGCCGCCAAGCTGCCTCACCGGGTGTGCGGCAACTGCGGCTGGTACCACGGGCGCCAGGCCATCGACGTGAGCTGACCCACAGGGATCGGGGGACAATGGGAGCCGAGGCGCTGCCCATCGCAGTGGACGCGATGGGGGGCGACAACGCCCCAGCCGAGATCGTCGAAGGGGCACGGCAGGCCGCCGACCACCTCGGCGTGTCCATAGTGCTGGTGGGCAGGCCCGAGGAGCTGGGCGACACCGGCCAGCTGGAGGTGGTGCCCGCCTCGCAGGTGATCGGCATGGGAGCCGATCCCGCTTCCAGCGTGCGCACGATGAAGGACTCGTCCATGGTGCGCGCCGCCGAGCTGGTGCGCGACGGCAAGGCCGCAGCCATGGTGGGGGCCGGCAACACCGGAGCGACCATGGCCAGCGCCCTGCTTCGCATGGGCCGCATAAAGGGGGTCTCCCGGCCGGCCATCGCCACCCCGCTGCCCATCCCCGACTCCACGCCGGTGATCCTCCTCGACGCGGGGGCCAACGCCGAGTGCCAGGCACCCTGGCTGGTGCAGTTCGCCCAGATGGGCGCCGTGTTCGCCCGGGCCCGCTACGGCATCGAGGTGCCCAGGGTGGGACTGCTGTCGATAGGCGAGGAGCCCTCGAAGGGCAACAGCCTTGTGAAGGCCACCCATGCCCTGCTCGCCGAGACCGCCTGGGTGGGCCAGGAGACGGCCAGGTTCGTGGGCAACGTGGAGGGCCGGGACGTCCTGAGCGGGGCTGCCGACGTGATCGTCACCGACGGCTTCACCGGCAACGTGGTGCTGAAGACCCTGGAAGGAGGCCTGGCGCACCTCATGGACAGCGTGGATGCCGCCTTCGACACCGTGCCGGAGGCCGCCGCCCGGCTCCGCCCCGCCCTGGAGCCCCTGCGGGACACCCTGGAGCCCGAGAGCACAGGTGGCGCCATGCTCCTGGGGGTGGACGGGGTGTGCATCATCAGCCACGGCTCGTCGAACGCCAGGGCGATCGTGAGCGCCGTGGCGGTGGCCAGGGACATGGTGGAGGCCGACGTGGTGGGCCACATCCGCACCGTCGTGCGCCCTTGAGCCGTCTCGTGTCATCCGAGCCCATCTCATGGGACGGGGATGTGCCATCATGCACCCGATTCGGCTACCCTTACCGGGTTCCAAGACCTGCCGAGCCCTAGAGAAGGGGACAGAGCTCTTGCCCGCCGAGACCCACGTCGAGCACGGCCCGCTCGATCGCCAGTTCGTGGTCGACCTCATCAGAGACCGCCTTGCCGACATCCTCGAGATCGACCCTTCGACCATCGGGGAGGGCGATTCGTTCGCCGACGACCTGGAAGCGGACTCCCTGGCGCTGATCGAGCTGGTGGAGGCCCTGGAGGAGGAGTTGGGTGAGCGCAGCGTCGGCTTTCGCATCGACGACGAGGATCTCGAAGATCTCAAGACCGTTCGCGACGCGGTCGACTACGTGGTCGCGAAGCTGGGTTGATCTCCTGCACAGCGAGCCCACGTTCGAGGAGCGGCTGGGGTACACCTTCACCGACCGGCAGCTCTTGACGGAAGCGCTCACCCACCGGTCGTGGTGCGCAGAGAACCCCGGGGCTCCCTCCTACGAGCGCCTGGAGCTTCTGGGCGACGCCGTACTGGGCCTTGCCGTCGCGGAGCGCACCTTCGAGAGCTTTCCCGAGATGGCAGAGGGGGAGCTGGCTATGACCCGCTCGGCGGTGGTTCGGGGCTCGGCGCTCGTAGAGGTCGCGCAGAACGTCGCCATCGGCTCCGAGCTCCTGCTGGGCAAGGGCGAGGAGTCGAGCGGGGGCAGGGCCAGGCCCTCCATCCTCGCCGACTCCATGGAGGCGGTGATCGGGGCCATCTTCCTCGACGCCGGCTACATCAAGGCACGCGACGTCGTGCTCGACCTGTTCGCCGAGCTGATCGACGAGGCGGCCATCCAGGAGCCCGGTGAGGCCGACTACAAGACCCGCTTCCAGGAGCTGACGGTCCAGCGCTTCGAGGAGCTGCCCATGTACACCGTGGAGGCGCAGGGGCCCGAGCACCAGAGGCAGTTCTCGGCCACGGTCCGAGTGAGGGGTGACGTGGTGGGCGAGGGCCTGGGGAAGTCGAAGAAGAGAGCCGAGCAGGCGGCGGCGGAGGCGGCCTTCTGGCACCTCATGTCCGAGGCCCCGAGTGAGGACGCCACAGATGCCTGAGCTTCCCGAGGTCGAGACCATCCGGCGTGAGCTGGAGCGCGACGTGGTGGGCAAGCGCGTCAAGGAGGTGAAGGTGACGGGCACCCGCACCGTCCGGCGCCAGCCCAAGAAGCAGTTCGCCGACCGCCTGGAGGGCACCAAGGTCACGTCGGTCTCGCGCAAGGGCAAGTACCTGTTGCTGAAGCTCGACAGCGGCGAGACGCTCGTGATCCACCTGAGGATGAGCGGCCAGCTGCGCAGGCAGGCGGCCAAGGAGCCGCTGGCCAAGCACACCCACGTGGTGATCACCTTCACCCAGGGCGGTCAGCTCCGCTTCGTCGACCCGCGCACGTTCGGCGAGATGTTCGTGGCGGGCGACGAGACCTTCGCGGCCGATGCCCCCGAGGTGGCGGCGCTCGGCGTGGACCCGGTGGACGAGCCCATCTCGTGGACCGACTTCGCACGGCTCCTGCGCAGCCACCCCACCAAGCTCAAGGCCTTCCTCATGGACCAGAGCGTCCTGGCGGGGATCGGCAACATCTACTCCGACGAGATCCTCTTCGCCGCCGGCCTGCGCTACGACCGCATGACCGACACGCTCTCGTCGCAGGAGATCCGCCGCCTCTACAGGACGATGGTGGAGACGCTGCACGAGGCCATCAAGTACGGGGGCTCCACGCTCACCGACGAGCAGTACGTGGACCTCAACGGCAAGCCCGGCGAGTTCCAGGGCCACCACAAGGTTTACGACAGGGAGCGCAAGCCCTGCCGCCGCTGCCGTCGCCACCCCGTGCTCAAGGCCAAGTTCCAGGGCCGGTCCACGTACTTCTGCGGCGTCTGCCAGGTTTGAGAACTTCGGTCTCACTCGTTCGCTCGCTGCGCTCGCTCACTCCGTTCGACCGAGTCGCAAGAAGCGGCCTCCGGCCGCCGCTTCCCGTGTGCTCCCGGCGAAGCCGGCTCGCACACGACGAGGGGGGATCGCGGAGCGCCCCCCTCGCACTCCCCCCATCTGCACTTCGCAGCCGTCATCAACGTAAGGTGCGGACGTGTTCCTGAAGACCCTACGGATCAAGGGCTTCAAGTCGTTCGCCGACACCGCCACGCTCGACATGGAGCCTGGCGTGACCGTCGTGGTGGGCCCCAACGGGAGCGGCAAGTCGAACGTGGTCGACGCCATCTCCTGGGTGCTCGGAGCGCAGGCGCCCAGCACCGTGCGCTCCCAGAAGATGGACGACGTCATCTTCGCCGGCACCACCAAGCGCCAGGCCCTGGGCAGGGCGGAGGTGTCGCTCACCATCGACAACTCCTCGGCCATGCTGCCCATCGAGTTCACCGAGGTGACCATCACGCGCACCCTCTTCCGCACGGGCGACAGCGAGTACGCCATCAACGGCTCGCCCTGCCGGCTCCTCGACATACAAGAGCTCCTCTCCGACAGCGGGGTGGGGCGCCAGCAGCACGTGATCGTGAGCCA
>CAYNQN010000009.1:6745-27548 GCA_964399375.1 uncultured Rhabdothermincola sp.
ATGACGTGCATCTCCCGGCCGATGCCGGAGTCGGAGAGCAGGTCATCGTCGGCCAGGGCCAGCTCGACTCCGTCCTGCACGCCGACCCCGCCGGCCGCCGCGCCTTCATCGAAGAGGCCGCCGGCGTGCTCAAGCACCGCAAGCGCAAGGAGCGCTCCGAGCGCCGCCTTGCCGCCACCGAGGGCAACCTGCTGCGCCTGGGCGACCTCCTGCGCGAGCTGCGCCGCCAGCTGCGGCCCCTCGAGCGCCAGGCCGAGGCCGCCCGCCGACACGGCGACCTGGTGACCGAGCTTGTAGCTCTGCAGGTCTACGTGGCGGGCAAGGAGCTGCAGACCCTCAAGGCCAGGCTCACGGCGGCCACCACCGAGCGGGCGCAGCTGCGCGAGTCGGAGGCGGCGGCCGTGCGCACGCTGAGCCAGCTCGACAGCTCCGTGCTCTCCGCCGAGGGTCGCCTGGCGGCCCAGGGCGGTGACGACCTGGGAGACCTGCTGGCCCAGTTCGAGTCGCTGCACGAGCGCGCCCGGGGCATGGGCACGCTGCTCGCCGAGCGAGGGCGCGGCCTGGAGCGCGAGCGCGACGCCGCCGTCGACCAGGGGATCGTCGCGAACCTCGAGGCCGAGTCCGCCCGCCTGCGCGAGGAGCTCGCCGAGCTCGACGCCGAGGCGGCCACCAAGGCCACCGCGGACGCCACCGTTGCTCCGGGGGGAGCCGCCGCCGCGCTGGAGGCGGCTGCTCGCCGGCGCGAGGCCGCCCAGGTGGCCGTGGCCGAGGCGGAGGAGGCCAGGCGCGACGCCGAGGCCGATCTGCGGTCGTGGCAGGCCCGGCGCGACGCCCTGAACCTCGCGCTCGAGAGCGCCCGCTCGCGGGCAGGCGCCCAGAGGCTGGCCGGCGTCGAGGGTGTGCTGGGCACGCTCCTCGACGTGGTGGAGGTGGACGCCGGGTGGGAGGCAGCCTTCGAGGCCGCTGCCGGCGACGCCCTGGTCGCCACGCTGGTCTCGGGTACCGACGCCGCCCGCAGGGCCCTGAGCGCGCTGGCGGGCGAGGACCTGACCGGCGCCGTGATCGCCCTGGGAGGCGCCCGTGGTGCCTCTCGGCCCCCGGCGGTAGGGGTGCCGGTGCGGTCCCACGTGCGATCGGAGCGCCCGGAGGTCGAGGCCCTGCTCGACGCGCTGGTGGGCGCCACGGTCGTGGTCGACGGCGGGTGGTCCGAGGCGCTCGACGCGGCCCTGGCCCACCCCGAGGCAACGGTGGTCACCACCACCGGCGATCGGTTCGGTCCCACGGGCTGGCGGGTGGGCCAGCGCAGCACGGGAGCCACCGGGGCGGCCCTGGCCGAGGCCGAGGCCAAGGTCGAATCCAGCGGCCCCGCACTCGACGAGGCCGTGGCGCGCCACGACGCCGCCCGCCACGAGCTGGAGGAGGCTCGCCACGGCGAGTCGGAGCTGCGCACCGACCTGGAGGTGCGAACGGCGGCACTCGCCCAGAGGCGGCAGCTGCTGGGCGGTCGCCTCGAAGAGGTGGAGCGCCGGCTGGAGGGTGTGGCGGCCCAGCGGGCCGAGGCGGAGAGCAACCGGGTGGGCCTGGACGCCAGGATCGTGGCCACGCGCCGCCTCTCGGCCTACGCCGCCGCCCGCTCCAAGGAGATCGAGGTCGTGCTCGAAGACCTTCGATCGATGCGCAAGCGCCAGTCGGACATGGCGCGCGAGGCCGTGGGCGAGCTCGACGAGCTGCGCCGCCGCCGCCGGCAGGCCGAGGGCGAGCTGGTGGAGCTGCGGGAGAAGCTGCGCCGCACCGAGATCACCGAGGCCGAGGTGCGGCTGCGGATGGAGACGGCCGTGGAGGCCCTGCGGCGCGACCTCGACACCGACCCCCAGGCGGCCATGGCCGCCGAGCTCCCCGAGCTGCCGGAGGGCACCAACCCGAGCGCCCGCGTGCGCGAGCTCGAGCGGGAGCTGCGGATCATGGGACCCGTGAACCCGCTGGCCCTGGAGGAGTTCGAGGCGCTCCAGGAGCGCCACCAGTTCCTCCAGGAGCAGCTGGACGACGTGAAGGCCTCGCGCCGCGAGCTGTCCAAGATCATCAGGGCGATCGACGCCGAGATCGTGAGCGTGTTCGCGGCGGCCTTCGCCGACGTGTCGGCCAACTTCGAGCACCTCTTCGGCACGCTCTTCCCGGGGGGCACCGGCCGCCTGCGCCTCACCGATCCCGAGAACCTCCTGGAGACGGGCATCGACGTGGAGGCCAAGCCGTCGGGCAAGAACGTGAAGAAGCTCTCGCTGCTCTCCGGAGGCGAGCGCTCCCTCACGGCCCTGGCGTTCCTGTTCGCCGTCTTCCGCAGCCGCCCCTCGCCCTTCTACGTGATGGACGAGGTGGAGGCGGCGCTCGACGACGTCAACCTGCATCGCTTCCTCGACCTCATCAAGGAGTTCCGCCAGGAGGCCCAGCTCATCATCGTGAGCCACCAGCGGCGCACGATGGAGTCGGCCGATTGCCTCTACGGGGTGAGCATGCAGCCCGGGGGCTCGTCGAAGGTCATCTCCGAGAAGGTCGGGGTCTAGGGCCCGAGCGGCCCGACTGCGCAGCAGGCAGGAGCGGATGAACCAGGGCTAGCGGCCGAGGTGGAAGCCGGGGTCGACCGCCCCGAGCATCCCCAGCTCGCCCTCCCCGTTGGAGTCGATCCCGTAGACAGGGGTGATCGCGAGGTGCTCCGAGGCCTCCCGCGCGGCCGCCCGGGCGTCGCCGCGCTCGATCAGGCGGATCATCAGCTCGTGGTCGGACAGCGCCCTCAACCGGTACTCCCGGTCGGGGTAGGCCCCCTCCTTGATCTGCTCGTCCAGCCACACCGTCGCTCGGCTCGACCAGATCTTCTCCAGCGCGCCGAGGATCAGGATCATCGTGTGGTTCCCGCACGACTCCACCAGCTGCTCGTGGAAGTTGCGGAGCAGCTCGGTGAACCTGGGGACGTCGTCCAGGTTCGCCTCGGCCTCGTCCTGCAGGGAGCGCAGCACGGGGACGACGGTCTCGTTCCGGTCCTCCCGCGCGGCGCAGAGGCCGGCGCAGATCGGCTCCAGCTGGCGGAGGGCCTGGCCGATGTCCTGGCTCGACACCTTCCCCGCCTGGAGGACGAGCTCTAGCACGTAGGCGGCGTTCTCGACGCGAGGCCGGCGCACGACCACGCCGCCCACCCGGCCTCGCCTCACGACCACCAGCCCTTCGGCTTCGAGCACGCCCAGGGCCTCGCGCAACGTGGGTTGGCTGACGCCGAAGTCGCTCAGGAGCTGGTCCTGCTTGGGAAGCCGGTCGCCGTCCTGGAGATCGCCGTCGATGATCCGCCGGCGGAGCTGGTCCGCCACGGATCGCGCAGCCCGAGGAGCGGGGCTCTCGCCGGTCACTTCACCTGCTGCAGACGTCGTTCGAGGTCGGAGCGGAGGACCCCCTTGGCCACCTTGCCCCCGGAGGCGCAGGGCAGCTCGTCCATCACCACGAGCGATTCCGGCAGGAGCTCCTTGGACACGCCCTTGCCGAGCATGAAGCTCACCAGCTCCTCCAGCTCGATCCGGGTCCCCGGCACCGCCGGCTGCACGTAGACGCACACGCGCTCGCCGAAGATCGGGTCGGCAGCGCCGAGGGCCGCCGCCAGCGCGACGGCAGGGTGGGCCGACACGTAGCTCTCCACCTCGCTCGCACTGATGTTCTTGCCTCCCCTGATGATGATGTCCGACTTGCGACCGATCACCTTTAGGAATCCCCTGCCATCCAGCTCGCACTCGTCGGCCATCAGCATCCAGCCGTCGGGCGTGAACAGCTCGCGGTTGGCGGATTCGTCGCCAAGGTAGCCGACGCTGGTCGCTGGACCCTTGCATCCGGGCTGCCCTCGGCCGGTGTCGGTCACGTCGGTGTCCCCGTCGAAGAGCCTCACGTTCATCTCCTCGACCACGCTCCCGCAGGTGCGCAGCCGGTCCTCGGTGGTGTCCGAGGTGCGCGTCCCGCTCAGCAGGCCCGTCTCGTTCGACCCGAAGAACTGCAGGACGAACGAGCTCGTCCGCTCCTCCCACTCCCTGGCCCGGTCGTAGGGCACGGCCTCTCCTCCGGTGAACATCACCCGTAGCGACGACAGGTCGGTGGCGCCGAAGCGGTCCGAGTTCATCATCAGCATGAACTGGGTGCTCACGCACGTGAGGAGGGTCACCCGGTGCCTCTCGATGAGCTCCAGTGCCAGGTCGGCGTTGAAGCGCTCCATCACCACCAGCTCGGCGCCGAGCAGGGCCGGCGTGAAGTGGGCGGTCCAGATGCCGAACCCGAACGGCGCCGGGACGACCGACAGCACCACCTCCGGTCCCTTCGAGCCCAGCTCGCCGAACTCGGCGGCCTTCTGGTGGAAGTACATCCACCGGTTCTGGGTGTGCATGACGCACTTGGGAAGGCCGGTGGTGCCCGACGTGGAGTTGATCATCGAGAGGTCGTCGGGACCCATGGCGATGGAGGGATCCAGGCCTGCCCCGGACGAGGACCTGCCGGCGAAGGCGACGCCGTCCACCACCACCGGTGCGTCGGGGTGCAGCTCCACCAGGGGGACGGCGACGTGGCTCGTCAGCGACTCCACCCGCTGGCCGAGGCGGCTCACCCGCTCGGCCTGGGCGGCATCGTCGACGGTGACCAGGCCCCTCGCCTCGCTCGCTCCCAGGATCCGCTCGATCTCCAGATCCCCCGCTCGGGACCCGATGCCCACCACCGTGATGCCGGCTCGCTCGGCTGCTAGGTAGACCACGTGCACCGCGGCGCCGTCGGGGAGCATCACGGCCAGCCGCTCCCCGGGCTCGAACCCCGCCTCGACCAGCACGTGAGCGATCCGCCACGCCTGCCGGTCGTAGTCACGCCAGGTGATGGCGCCGTGGGGGGTCCTCACCGCCACCCCGTCGGGAGCGCTCGCGGCGAGGGAGGCGATCCGGTCGGACAGCGTGACGTCACCCCACCAGCCCTCGGATCTGTACTGGGAAGCGACGGCGGGGTCCACCACGTTCCGGAACCGGTTCTTTGAGTCGGATGCGCCCATCGATCTCCTCTTTCGAGGCCGCTCGAGGCCCGGGAAGGGGCAGGTGACGAGGCCAGGAGCTGGCCTGGGCCTCACTGCCTGCACCTCTGCTCGAAGTCGCGGCTGGATTTAATTCTCTAATATATTTGGGCCCTCACCGTCAAGGGTCGGGCTGGAATCGGCCAAGATTCCCAAGATTTGGAGAAATCTTTCAAAGTTTTTCTTGACGAGCACTGTGACCTCTGTCAATCTCCGATGAGTGCGCAGGCGCAGCTACGCATCTGAAAGGGACCCTGTGGCAGACCAGCCGCTCCAGAAGGACATAGTGATCTCCGCAAGGGGGATAGAGCGGACGTTCGCCGACCGCAAGCACCGCGTGGTCCACGCCCTGGGGCCCATCGACCTCGACATCGCCGAGGGGACCTTCACCTGCATCGTGGGGCCCTCGGGATGCGGCAAGTCCACCTTCCTGCGGGTCATCGCCGGCCTCGTCGCCCCCACCGCAGGGACCATGACCGTGCGGACCCGCAAGACGGATCAGCCCCCCATGGCCATGGTCTTCCAGGACTACAGCGTGTACCCCTGGAAGACGGTCGAGGCCAACGTCATGTTCGGGCTGCGCTCCGTCGGCAAGAGCAAGGGCGAGGCTCGGGAGATCACCGCCCACTGGCTGGCGCGCACGGGCCTGAGCGACTTCGCCACGGCCTACCCGGGGACGCTCTCGGGGGGCATGCGCCAGCGGGTCTCGGTTGCCAGGGCGCTCGCCCTGAACCCTGCGATCCTCATCATGGACGAACCCTTCGCCGCCCTCGACGCCCAGCTGCGGCGCATCCTCCAGGACGAGCTCCTCGCCCTCTGGCAGGAGCAGAACCAGACCGTGGTGTTCGTGACCCACAGCCTTGAGGAGGCCGTGATCCTCGGCGACAGGGTCCTCGTCATGTCCAGCCGTCCCGGCCGCATCATCGAGCTGGTCGACGTCCCCTTCGAGCGGCCCCGCTCGGGCGAGGTGAGAGGTGACCCGGTGTTCGGGGCGATCGTGGCCGACCTGTGGTCGCACCTCAAAGGAGAGGTGGAGCAGGCCGACGACACCGACGAGGCCCAGGCCACCGATGGTGGCGCCGGTTCGGCACGTGAAGGTCTCGATCAGCTCCCTTCACCCGTGGAGGTCCCATGAGCACACTCGAGGAGTCGGTCGCGGCCCCCGCAGACGCCGAGTGGCGCGAGTGGGTGCGCAAGCCGGGCCAGACCGAGCGCGACCCCTACGCGAGCGCCCGGCGCAGGCGGATGATCGACGTGGGCCTCGGGGTCGCCGTCCCCGTGGTGTTGATCGTCGGGTGGCAGCTGGCCTCACGCGGCGACTGGCTGAACCCCAACTTCTACCCCTCGCCCACCGACATCTTCGCCACCGGCCGCGAGCAGTGGGCATCGGGGGTCATCCAGTCGGCGGTCCTGGCCAGCACCCGGCGCGTGCTCCTGGGCTTCACGGTCGGGGCGGCGGGAGGCTTCCTGCTCGGGTACGCGATGGGCGTCATCCCGCGCGTGCGCGCCGCGCTGGAGCCCATGCTCAACGGCCTGTACACCGTCCCGAAGCTCGCCCTCATGCCGATCTTCCTGACGCTCTTCGGTCTCGGCGAGCCTCCGATCGTCGTCCTCGTGGCGGTGACCGTGTTCTTCTTCGTATGGATCTCGACCATGGCCGCCGTCGTGGCGGTGCCCGAGGGCTACTGCGAGGTCGCGAAGGTCCTGAAGGTGAGCCGGGCGCGCACCTTCTTCCACGTCCAGCTGCCCGCCAGCCTCCCGGAGATATTCGTGGGCCTGCGCATCGCCTGCGGGGTGGCGGTGCTCGTCCTGGTGGCGGTGGAGCTGGCCTTCAGCAACGAGGGCGTCGGCTACCTCATCGAGCGAGGCCGGACCCTGTTCCTCATGCAGCTCAGCTACCTGGGGATCGTCATGTCTGCCCTGATGGGAGTGATCTTCACTGCCCTGATCAGCCTCTTGGGCCGTCTCCTCACCCCATGGGCAGACCAGCGAAACGTCGTCAAGCAGATGTAGGGACTCCCGGTGCCGAGCACCGGGAGTGCCTCGAAGAAGAACCAGAAGGTGCGTACCCGCACCGCAACAGCAGGAGGACCATCAGATGGGAACCAACAAGAGGCGGGCGCAGGATGCGCCGAGGGGGAGCCGACGCGTGCGTTGGTCGGCAGTGGCGCTCGCGTGCCTGATGCTGTTCGCCGTCACGGCATGCGGCTCCAGCGACGACTCAGCCGACTCGTCGACCACGACGGCGGGCTCCGGGGGTGGGTTGCCGACCGGCATGGAGCCCCAGCCCCTTCCCTCGCCCACGACCGTGAAGGTGGCCCTGTCGGGCAAGTTCGACTCCTTCCTCAACGTGCTGGTGGGGGATTCCCTGGGTGAGTTCAAGAAGGAGAACATCACCATCGAGTACGTCACGGCGACAGGTCCCGACCAGCTCCAGCTCCTCGCCTCCAACCAGGTCGACGCCACCCTCAGCACCATCCCGGCGAGCCTGTTCAACGCCATCAACCAGGGCGAGGACCTCAAGGTCGTCGGTCCTCTCTTCCAGGCCGGCCCCGAGGACCTGTCGGGCCTCTGGGTGAGCTCGGAGCTGCTCTCGGGCGGAAACCTCGACGCCAACAAGTTCAGGGGCAACAGCATCGCCTCGGTCGGCGGCGAGGGGAGCACGACCTCGTTCGTGATCCAGGACTACCTGGCGGACTACGGGATCACCCCTGACGAGATCAACTACGAGCGCCTCACCAGCCCCCCCGACGTGCTCACCGCTCTCCAGAACGGCGCCGTCAAGGCGGCGTGGCTCTACTCGCCGACCTTCAGGGAGGTGGCCAACGATCCCAACTACAAGTTCCTCGTGGGCCAGCCGAACGACGCGTCGCTGGGGTCGATCCTGTACGGGAGCACCCTCCTCAACGACAAGCCCGTGGTGGGCCAGGCGTTCATGAGAGCGGTCGCCCGCACGGTCAACGAGCACCTCCAGGGCAACTACTTCGCCGACCCGGCCGTGCTCGCCGCGGCATCCGAGCAGACGGGCATCCCCCCGGAGCGCCTCAGGAGCAACCCGATGCCCGTGTTCAACCCCAACCTCACCATCAAGCCAGGCCTGATGCCGGAGCTCGAGGAGGCCTACCGCTTGCAGGGAACCGTGACCTTCCCGAACCCGCTGCCCGAGGATTCCGTGGTCGATCGCCGGTTCATCGAGAACGCGCTCAAGTGATGGATGCTGCGGTAGCGCCACGCGACGGCTACTCGGAGCCCGCCGATTGGAAGGCGGAGATCGAGCAGATACGCGCCAAGCGAGCGGCGACGCCACGCCTCGGCTTCGGGGAACGTCCCGCCCTGCTCCTCGTCGATCTCCAGACGGCCTTCGTGGGATCGGAGGAGGGCGACGTCGCCCGCGTGCTCGCCAACACGGCCGAGCTGGTGCGGGCGGCGCGGCCGCAGATCCCGGTCGTCTACGTGACGCTCGTGATCGACTCGCCGGGTGACCTGACGGTCACCTGGCGGTCGTTCCACGACCTCAGCGCCGTGCAGAGGGGAGAGCCGGGGGCGCAGGTCGACCCGAGGGTCGCCCCCGAGCCGGGGGAGGTCGTCGTGGAGAAGACGAACGCGTCCGGCTTCTTCGGCACCAACCTCCACGACGTCCTGCAGGGCCTCGGCGTCGACACGCTGCTCGTGGCCGGGACGAGCACCAGCGGCTGCGTGCGGGCCACCGTCCTGGACGCGTCGGCCCACTCGTACCGGGTGATGGTCGTGGAGGAGTGCTGCCACGACAGCCGACCCGTCTCGCGCGAGGCCGCGCTGTGGGACATGGCCGATCGCTACGCCGACGTGGTGTCGCTCGAAGAGGCGCTCGATCACCTGCAGCTCGTGTCGCAGCGGGCCCAGGGCAACCTCGCTGCAAACGGAAGGGAGCAATAGGAGAGATGCCAGCCACCAGGGGTCGCAGGACGAAGATCGCGGTGATCACCCCCTCGACCAACACGTCGCTCGAGTACGACCTCAACCAGCTCCCCCTCAACGGGGTCAGCTGGCACGTGGGCCGGATGTACCTGTCGCAGAACGAGATCGCGACCGACGAGCAGCAGAAGAAGGCCATCGAGGAGTCGGAGATGAACTTCGACATCTCGGTCCGCGACGTGATGACCGCTCTGCCGGATCACCTGATGCTCGGCCTCTCGGGCCCGATGTTCGGACGCAACCGCTCCGAAGCCGAGGCTCACCTCGCGAACGTGCGAGCGACGGCAGGCGAGGAGATCGGGATAACCAGCCCGGTCATCGCGAGCCTCGACGCCCTCCAGACGATCAGGGCCAAGAACATCGCGATCCTCACGCCCTACCAGCCCGCCCTCGACGAGGACGTCCTGGCCTTCTTCGAGACCGAGGGTCCCGAGGTCAAGCGCCTGCACGGCCTCAAGCGGACCCTCGCCACCGAGATCGCGGGCACCACCGACGACGAGCTCATCGCGGCCCTGCGCGAGCTCGACGGGGACGACGTGGACGCGATCCTCCAGCTCGGGGCGGACCTGGCGATGATGCGCCTCGCCGACGAGGCGTGGAGGTGGCTGGGCAAGCCCGTCATCTCGATCAACTCGGCTTGCGCCTGGCACGCCCTGAGGGCCCTGGGGATCCGCGACCAGTTCCCCGGGTTCGGTCCGCTGTTCCTGAACCACTGAGCGAGCTTTCGAACCGTCGGCCCGGCGAGAGCGCGGGCCGAGCAACCGTGAGGAGATGAGATGAGGATCGGAGTGATCGGAGCCGGCATGGGCGGTTTGGCCCTTGCCGCCGCGCTGCGCCAGGCGGGCATCGACGTCGAGGTGTACGAGCAGGCGTCCAAGTTCGCCCGCGTGGGTGCGGGCATCCACCTCGCCCCCAACGCGACCCGGGCCCTGCTCGGCCTCGGCCTCCGCCAGGAGGCGATCGAGTCGAAGGCCTACCGACCCAAGGTCACCACCGGGCGCGACGCCTACACCGGAGATCTCCTGGTGGCCAAGGAGCTGGACGAGAACGCCGAGGCCCCTCACCTCACGTGGCACCGGGGCGACCTGCACGAGGCCCTCCTCGACCTGGTCCCCGATAGCACCGTCCACCGAGGCAGGAAGCTCACCGAGATCGAGACGGTGGGCGACGAGGTGTCGATGTCGTTCGCCGACGGGACCACGGCCACCGCCGACGCGGTCGTGGCCGCCGACGGCGTGCACTCCACCGCTCGCAGCAAGCTCCTCCACGTGGACCCGCCCGTCTACACGGGCCGGGTCGCCTACCGCGCGGTCATCCCAGCGATCGACGGCCTGGAGCTGGATCCGGTGTGCAAGTGGTGGGGGACCGACCGCCACTTCGTGCACTACTACGTCAACCGGGCCACCGAGATGGCGTTCACCACCAGCGTCCCCGAGGACAACTGGAGCACCGAGTCGTGGTCGGCCCAGGGCGACGTAGAGGTCCTCAAGGAGGCGTTCGCGGAGTTCCACCCCAACGTGCGCGCCATCCTCGACACCTTGAGCGAGGTCCACAGGTGGCCCATCCACTCCCGCGAGCCGCTGGCGACCTGGTCGCAGGGCCGGGTGGTCCTCCTCGGGGACTCCTGCCACACGATGCCTCCCTACATGGGCCTCGGGGCCGCGATGGCCATGGAGGATGCCGTGGCGATCACCCGCTGCCTGGTGGACATCGACGGGGACACGTCCCGCATCCCGGAGGCCTTCGACCGCTACGAGCGGTCCCGCAAGCCCCGGACCACCGAGACGCAACGGCGCTCGGAGGAGAACGACTTCGGCCGGACCAGCTACGACGCGGCCTGGGCCTACGAGTACGACGCCTGGACGGCCGAGCTCGAGCCCGTCTCCGTCGCCGGGGGTGCCTGATGGCGGCCTGGTCGCTGGAGATCCCGCATCGCCGGGTCCTCGTTACGGGAGGGGGATCCGGGATCGGCAAGGCGGTCGCGCTCGAGCTCGCCCGCACCGGGGTCGAGGTCGTCGTGCTCGGGCGGCGCATCGCCCCCCTGGAGGAGACGAAGTCGCAGGCCGAGGGCTCCGGGGGACGGGTGACCGCGCTGACGTGCGACATCCGCGACCCCCAGGCAGTCGACGCTGCGTTCGGCCAGGCCGAGGCGGCAGGGCCCATCACCGGGCTCGTCAACGCGGCCGCCCACATCATGATCTCGCCCGCCCGCCAGACCCCTCCCTCGGAGTTCCTCGCCGTGGTCGAGAGCACGCTCGTCGCAGCCTTCAACGTGGTGCAGCGCTGGGCCCTGCCGCTCCTCGACTCCGGCACCCGCGGCGCGGCGGTGCTCATCAGCAGCAACAACGCCTCGCTCGGCTCGCCCGGCCTGGCGCACTCCTCGGCCGGGAAGGCGGGCACCAACGCCATGGTCAAGTCGCTCGCCCGCGAGTGGGGCCCCGACGGGTTGACCCTCAACGCGGTGGGGCCCGGCACCTTCCCGGTGGAGAAGTCGAAGGACATGTGGGCCAGGGAGGAGACCAAGAAGCGCATGTTCGGCGACATCGCCCTGGGCCGCTACGGCGAGCTGCGCGAGATCGTGGGGACGATCCTCTACTTCCTCTCGGAGGCGGGGGCGTTCACCACGGGCCAGGTCCTGTCGGTGGACGGTGGCCTGTCGCTCCAGCGCTGGCCCGTGCCGCCCGAGGAGATCGCCGCGGGCGCCAACTTCGACATCGGCGCCGGCACCGAGCCCGGCGCCTCCCCCTGAGCCCGGAGGCGCGGCGTGTGACCGAGGTCCACCTTCACGAAGCCCTGGCAAGGGGGCTGGCGGAGCATGGGGTCGGCACGATCTTCGGGGTCCTGGGCGACGGCAACCTCTTCGTGGTGGAGGCCTTCGTCCGCGAGCAGGGGGGCCGGTACGTCCCGACGAGCAACGAGTCGGGAGCCGTCCTGGCAGCTCAGGGCTACGGCATGGCCGCAGACGAGGTGGGGGTCGCCACCGTCACGCACGGGCCCGCCCTGACCAACACGATCACAGCGCTCGTGGAGGGCGCGCGGGACCGCACCCCGATGCTCCTGCTCTGCGGCGACACCGCCGCCGGCGACCGCGACAACCTGCAGAACCTGCCCCACCGCGAGCTCGTGGGCTCGACGGGAGCCGGCTTCGAGGACGTGACCTCCGCCGCCGGCGGGCTGGAGGCCCTGGGTCGCGCCATGCGACGCGCCCGGGTGGAGCGCCGGCCGATCGTCTTGAACGTGGGCGTGGACCACCAGTGGGAGAAGGTGACCTACGAGGCGCCTCAGCCCGACGCAGGGGCGCAGGCGATCCAGCCCGACCCTGAGGCGCTGGACCGAGCCGTGGGGATCATCGCCACCGCTCGCCGGCCGGTGGTGCTGGCGGGGGCGGGAGCCGTGAGGTCGGGCGCCCGCTCCGAGGCGTTGGTTCTCGCCGGGCTCCTCGGAGCGCCCGTGGCAACGACGCTGCGGGCCAAGGATCTCTTCTCCGGGGAGCCCGGCGACCTGGGCGTGTTCGGGACGCTCGCGGAGGCAGGCTCGTCCGAGGTGATCCTCGAGAGCGACTGCATCGTCGCGCTGGGTGCCAGCCTCAACAGGTACACGACCTCGAGCGGTGCGTTCACCAGGGGAAAGCGCGTGGTCCACTGCGACTCGGACCCCACCCAGCTGGGCGCCCAGCTCTCGCCGACGTGTGCCGTGGTGGGAGACGCCCGCGCCACCGCCTCGGCCCTGGCCGCATGGCTCCGCGAGGCCGGGAGGGAGCCGCCCGCCCACGGTTGGGCCGACGGCCGCACCTCGCCTCGGCAGGGACCCCGCGACTGCTCTGCGGGGAGCGCCGGGATCGACATCCACTCGGCGCTGGCCGAGATCGACCGGATCGTGCCGGCCGACCGCACCCTGGTGACCGACGGCGGCCGCTTCGTGGGGGCGACCATCGCCGAGCTCCGGGTGGACGACCCCCGAAAGCTCATCTACACGTTCCGGGGTTGCGCCTCCATCGGGCTCGGCATGGGCACCGCCATAGGTGCGGCGATCGCCCGGCCCGGGGCCCCGACGCTGCTGGTCACGGGGGACGGCGGGTTCATGCTCGGCGGCCTCGCAGAGCTGAGCACAGCGGTGAGGGCCGGCACCGACCTGATGGTCGTCGTATGCAACGACGGGAGCTACGGGCCCGAGCACGTGCGGCTGCTGTCGAGGGGGTTGGACCCCTCCCTGGCCTGGTTCCGCTGGCCCGACTTCGCCCCGGTGGCCGAGGCGCTGGGTGCCCGCGGCCTCACGGTGCGCACCCCCCACGACCTCGCGGGCGTCGCAGAGGCGGTGGCGGGGCGCGACCGGCCGATCCTGATCGACCTGAAGCTGGACCCCGACGCGATACCCAGCGTCGGGCACTGAGGAGGACTCATGTTGGACCTGCGCATCGTCGGCGGAACGCTCGTGGACGGATCTGGCGATCCCTCTCGGCCCGCCGACATCGGCATCGAGGCTGGCAAGGTGGTTGTCGTGTCCGAGCCCGGGTCCCTCCCCGATGCGGTGAGGACGATCGACGCCACAGGGCGGCTCGTGACCCCGGGGTTCGTCGACCCCCACACCCACATGGACGCCCAGCTCTGGTGGGAGCCGAGCGGAGCCCCCTCGGTGCTCCACGGCGTCACCACCGTGGTCATCGGCTCCTGTGGCTTCGGGGTGGCTCCCCTCGCCAAGGGCGACGAGGAGTACGTGCTCAGGAGCCTGGAGTCGGTGGAGGAGATCCCGTACGAGGCCACCAGGGAGGCCCTGCCCATGTCGTGGCAGAGCTGGACCGACTACTTCGAGCAGCTGGGCGACCTCCCCCTCGGGGTGAACGTGGCCGGGTTCGTCCCCCACTCCGCTCTGCGCGCCGGGGTGCTGGGGGATGCTCGTCAACAGCGGGACCTCACGACCCGGCAGAGGGCCGACCTGCGGGCTGCCCTCTCCGAAGCCCTCTCGGCGGGGGCGGTGGGCATGTCGACGTCGAGGGGGACGAACCACACCGACGCCGTGGGCAGGCCGATGCCCAGCCGCGAGGCGAGCGACGAGGAGCTCGTGGAGCTCATCTCGCTGTGCGCCGGCAGGGCGTGGCAGATCAACATCGCCTCGAAGGGCGACGCCAGCGACGAGGGCGTGCGCAGGGCGCTGGAGGAGCTCGGGGCCTACGACGACTGGGCCCGCCGCACCGGCGCCCTGGTCACGTGGACCCCGCTCATCGTCGGCCCCGGCGACAAGGTCGTCTGGCGCAAGTTCCTGGACTTCGCCGAGGCGCACCAGGACCACAGCCTCCCTCAGGTCAGCGCGCAGCCCATCGTGGGCGCCATCAGCTTCGACGGGCCGTCCTTCGCCGCCCTCATCGACGGCTGGGCGCCCGCCTTCGTGGGGTACGGCGACCTCACGGCCTCGGAGCGCTCCGAGCGGCTGGCCAGCAGCGAGTTCAGGGAGGTCCTCCGCTCGACGCCCGAGGATCCCGCCCGCGCCACCGCGCCCAACTACGACCGCTGGGAGGTGGCAGCCAGCACATCGGCTCCCGACGCGGTGGCCCTCACCATCCGCGAGCTGGCCGAGGCACGGGGGAAGAGCCCGGTGGACGCCATGATCGACCTGGTGCTCGAGGACGACCTGGCTACCGTGGTGGAGGCCCCCCTCTCGAACCTCGACCAGGAGGCCCTCCACGACCTGATCCTCTCGCCGGCGACCATGCTCGGCCTGGGCGACGCCGGAGCCCACGTGAAGAGCATCAGCAACTACAGCTACCCGACATCCGTGGTGGGGGAGCTGTCCCGTGACCGCGGGTGGATGGGCGTGGAGCGTGCCGTGGCCGAGCTCACGAGCCGCCCGGCCGACGCGCTGGGCCTGGAGGGCCGCGGGAGGCTGGAGGTGGGGAGCTTCGCCGACGTGTGCGTGATCGATCTCGACCGCCTCACCAACGAGGCCGCCGAGGTGGTGGCCGACCTGCCCGGAGGCTGCAAGCGCCTCCACCGGGGGGCGAAGGGCTACGACGCCGTCGTCGTGAACGGGCGAGTCGTGGTGGACCACGACCAGCTCACCGGGGCAGACGCCGGTGGCCTGGTGCGGGTGAGCCGGTGACCGCTACCACCACCGCCCGGCCCCGCCCGCAGACGGCCATAGAGAAGGTCCTCGCGCGAGCGTCCGGCAGGGCCTCGGTGCAGCCGGGCGAGATCGTCACCTGCGACGTCGACCGGGTGGTGCTCATCGACCTGCAGTTCCGGGAGTTCAACAGCTGGGTCCGCCCCCTTAGGATCGCCGACCCCGGGCGCGTCTCGATCATCTTCGACCACGCCGCTCCGGCCCCTTCGATCGCGGACGCCGACGCTGGCGTGGAGGCCCGGGCCTTCGCTGCCCAGTTCGGCGTCACCGACGTGGCCGACATCGGAGAGCACGGGATCTGCCACCAGGTGATATCCGAGAGGGGTCTGGCCCGTCCCGGGGAGATCCTCGTGTGCGCCGACTCGCACACCTGCGCCGGCGGTGCCTTCGGGTGCGCGGCTCGGGGGATGGGCCCCCTGGAGGTGCTGCAGGTGCTGTGCACGGGCCAGACGTGGTTCGTCGTCCCCGAGACCGTCCGCTACGAGCTGCTCGGCGAGCTGCAGCCCTGGGTCTCGGCCAAGGACGTCTTCCTGCACATCGCGGGCGCCCACGGATCGGTCGCCGAGAACAGGGCCATCGAGGTCGACGGTCCCGGCCTGGCCTCGCTGCCCATGCACGCCCGTCGCACCCTCGCCACCCAGGGGGTGGAGCTGCTGGCCGAGTTCACCCTCTTCCCCGTCGACGACCTGGCCCGGCGAGAGCTGCTGGAGCGGGGCGTCACCGACCCCGAGCCCCTCTGGTCGGACCCCGGGGCCCCCGTCGCCTACGGGGCCAAGATCGATCTCGGGTCCGTGGAGCCCTACATCAGCCTCCCCGACCGGGTGGTGAGCAACACCGTGCCGGTGTCGCAGGCCGAGCCCGTCCGGATGCAGCAGTGCTTCATCGGCTCGTGCGCCAACGGCCAGATAGAGGACCTGGAGATGGCGGCGGGGATCCTCGCCGGGCGCCGGGTGGATCCCGGGGTGCGGTTGATCATCACCCCCGCCTCCCAGCGGGTCGCCCTCCAGGCGGTGGAGCGGGGTTACGTGCAGACGTTCCTGGAGGCCGGGGCGGTCTTCACCAGCTCCGCCTGCGGGGCGTGCTTCGGGTACGACATGGGCGTCCTCGGTGCGGGTGAGGTGTGCCTGACCGCCAGCACCAGGAACTTCCGCGGGCGGATGGGGAGCCCCTCGTCCCGCGTCTTCATGGCGTCGCCTGCCACGGTCGCCGCGTCCGCCGTGGCCGGCCACCTGGTGGACCCCCGGGAGGTGGCATCGTGAACCGCGTGGAGGGCAGGGCCTGGGTGTTCGGCGACGGCGTCGACACCGACGTGATGTTCCCGGGAGCTGCCCTGAGGCTCCCGTTGGCCGAGGCGGCGGAGCTCGCCTTCTCGGCCATCAGACCCGAGTGGCATCGCGAGGTCGCCCCCGGCGACGTCGTCGTCGCCGGCCACCGCCTGGGAACGGGCTCGGCCCGGCCAGTTGGCGACCTCCTCACGCACCTGGGGGTGGCGGCGGTGCTCGCCGAGTCGATGTCCAGCCTGTTCCAGCGCAACTGCGTGAACGCCGGGCTCGTCGCACTCTCGGTCCCCGGCGTCACCGAGTTGGTCTCCGAGGGCGACGTCCTATCGCTGTCGGTGGAGGAAGGAGCGCTCACCAACCTGTCCTCCGGCAGGTCCGTCTCGTTCGAGCCTCCTCCGCAGGTCATGGTCGAGCTGGTCGAGTCGGGAGGCGTGGTCGAGATGCTCCGCCGCAAGGGCTACCTCCCGCCCTCCTCCGACGGGACCCCGCTCCCGCTGCCGTCGCCGTCTTCCTCGGGCGGCCGACCCGACCCCAAGCCCGCCGGAGGAGCAGTCTCGCAACTACCAGGAGGACCACCATGAGCTGGAACCCCTACGACCACATGCCCTCGCTTGCGTCGTTCACCCTGGTGAGCCGGGACGTCGAGGACGGGGCGAAGATGCCCGCCAGGCAGGCGAGCGGCCTCTTCGGCGCGGGTGGCGAAGACGTCTCGCCGCACCTCTCCTGGAGCGGCCTGCCGCCGGAGGCGCGCTCGATGGTCGTCACGATGCTGGACCCCGACCTTCCCTCGCCCACGGGGTTCTGGCACTGGGCGGTTGCGAACATCCCGGTAGAGGTGGGCGAGCTGGCCACCGGGGCGGGGTCGCAGGGTGGGGAGGGATTGCCCGAGGGGGCCCTCCAGCTGCCGAACGACGCCCGGATGAGCCGCTACATCGGCGCCGCTCCGAACCAGGGTGACGAGCCGCACCGCTACGTCATCGCCGCCCATGCCCTGGACGTCCCGGCCATCGAGCTTCCCGCCGACGCGACACCGGCCATGCTGAACGTCACCATGGTCGGAAGAGCCGTCGCCAGGGCGCTGCTGGTTCCCTGGTACCAGCGCTGACCGGTCGTCCTGCGAGGCAGTCCTGAGGGGCAGTCCTGAGGGGCAGCCCTGAGAGGCAGCGCTGGCCCTCGGTCGAACGGTGGCGGAGAAGGCGGGTGCTGCGCCTAGCCCTCGGCGATGGGCGCCGGTGCGGCCGGAGGCGTGAGGCCCTCGGGGGCCTGCTGGGAGGGGGCGATGCGGGGGGCGGCCACCGTGCTGAGCACCCGCACGAGCACCTGCTCCACGGTCAGCCCCTGGGCTGTCGCCTGCGGCGATAGGACGAGCCGGTGCCTCAGCACCTCGGGTGCGGCGTCGAAGACGTCCTGGGGCAGCGTGTACGAGCGGTCGCGCAGCACCGCCATGGCCCGGGCCGTAGCGACGAGGCCCGTGGTTGCCCTCGGGCCCACCCCCTGGGCGATCACGCCGGCCAGCTCCGCCATGCCGTAGGCGGCGGGGTCGCGGGTGGCCTGCGCCAGGTCTACGGCGTACTCGATCACCCCACGGTCCACGAACGTGCTGCGAGCAGCGCTCTGGAGCCTGCCCACGGTGTCGGGCCAGAGCACCCTGGAGGCGCTGCGGGGCTCGGCATCCATGCGCTGGACCAGCTCCACCTCCTCGGCCCTGTTGGGGTAGGCGAGCAGGACGTCCATGAGGTACAGGTCCCTGGTGGCGAGCGGTAGCGAGCCCGTGGCCTCGCCCGGCGCTTGGGCCTGGACGGGGACCACGACGAGGGCGTCGCCCACGGTCGCCTCGAACGCTTCGACGAGGGGCTCCGAGGGCACGCCGGCGGGGCTGGTGAGCAGGCAGTCGCCCCCTGCCACCAGGCACGCGAAGAGGCGCTCGATGGCCCGGTCCTGCCCCACGACCACGCGCTTCAGCTCGAAGATCGCCTGCTCGGCCTGGCTCACAGCGCCTCCTGGGTCCTCATGTGACCATGGTCCCCACCGGCTCGCCCGCGGCGACGGCAGCGATGTTGCCGGGCCCCAGCAGGTCGAACATCACGATGGGCAGCGAGTTGTCCATGCAGAGGGTTATGGCGGTGGAGTCCATGGCGCGCAGGCCCCTGTTGAGCACGTCGAGGTAGGTGACGTGGGCGAGCTTCGTGGCCGACGGCTCGATCTTGGGATCGGCGGTGTAGATGCCGTCGGTCCCCGAGTGGGTCCCCTTGAGCAGCACACCGGCCTCGATCTCCACCGCTCGCAGCGCAGCGGTGGTATCGGTGGTGAAGAAGGGGTTGCCGGTGCCGCCGGCGAAGATCACCACCCTGCCCTTCTCGAGGTGGCGGATCGCCCGGCGGCGGATGTAGGGCTCTGCCACCTGGGCCATGTGGATGGCCGAGAGCACCCGGGTCGCCTGGCCCAGCTGCTCGAGGGTGTCCTGGAGGGCGAGGCCGTTGATGACCGTGGCGAGCATGCCCATGTAGTCGGCCTGGGCGCGGTCCATGCCCGCCCCGGCACCCGACATCCCACGCCAGATGTTGCCCCCGCCGACGACGATGGCGATCTCCACGCCGAGGCCCAGGCGGACGTCGACTATCTCCTGGGCGACTCGCGCCACGACCGCCCCGTCTATGCCGTAGCCGTCGGTGCCGGCGAAAGCCTCCCCCGACACCTTCAGCAGCACGCGCTCCCAACGAGGAGAGGCGGGGAGCTCACCGTCCTCGTCGCTTCCCAAGGCCGATCCTTCCTGCTCTCTCGTGGGCTCGCCGGCTGGTGGGGCGCTCGTCAGGCCCCGATGAACACCTGGGCGAAGCGCACGATCTCGGCGTCTCCCAGGAGCTGTGCGATGGTCTGCTTCTCGTCGCGAACGTACTTCTGCTCGAGCAGTGCGCGCTCGGCGAACCAGCCGTTCATGCGCCCGTCGACGATCTTGGGCCACGCCTGCTCGGGCTTGCCCTCTGCCTTGGTGATCTCGGTGAGCGCCTGGCGCTCGCGCTCGACCTCTTCGGCGGGCACCTCGTCGCGCGAGAGGTGGGCGGGCTTGGTGAAGGCGATGTGCACCGCCAGCTCGTGAGCCAGCTCGCGGTTCCCGCCCTTCAGCTCCACGAGCACGGCGTTGACGCCGCGGCCGTCCTGGAGGTGCAGGTACGAGTCGAGCACGTCGCCCTCGGCGGCCTCGAACCGGACCACCTTGCCCAGCTCCAGGTTCTCCTTGGTGGTGAGCTTGAGGTCGTCGAACTCGGCGGCGCGCTCGGCCGTGGCGTCGGTGCCCTTGGAGAGCACCAGCTCGGCCAGATCGCCCACCATCTCGGTGACGGCCTGGCTCTTGGCGGTGAAGTCGGTCTCGCAGCGCAGCTCCACGATGGCACCCAGGTTGCCGTCGACCACCACGGCCACGGCACCCTGGCTGTTCTCTCGGTCGCTGCGGCCGGCGGCCTTGGCCAGGCCCTTCTCACGCAGCCACTGGGTGGCGGCCTCGGTGTCGCCGCCGTTCTCCTCGAGGGCGCGCTTGGCGTCCATCATCCCGGCGCCGGTCACCTGGCGTAGCGCCTGCACGTCCTTGGCGGTGAAATCAGCCATCTGTCTTCTCGCTTTCGCCAACCGGCGTACCTGCGTCATCGATCGAGTGACCAGGGGACGCCGGTTCGGGACTTGGGGCGGGGGCGGCGGCGGGCTCCGCAACAGCCTCGGGGGCAGTCTCCGGGGCAGTCTCCGGAGCGGGCGCCGGAGCGGGCGCCGGAGCAGCGGCTTCGGGAGAGGTGGCCTCGGGAGCGGCCTCGGGAGCGGCCTCGGCGGCGGCAACGCGGGCCTCGCGCTCGCGGGCGGCCTCTGCCGCCTGGCGGCGGGCCTCCGCCTGCTGGGCGGCCACGGCGGCCTCTTCCTCGGCGGTGCGCTCGCGCTCGGCGGCCGCCATCTCCTGGCGGCTGGATGCGATGAAGCGTCCCTCCTGCACGGCGTCGCTCACCACCCTGGCCATGAGGGTGGCCGAGCGGATCGCGTCGTCGTTGCCGGGGATCACGTACTGGACCACGTCGGGGTCGCAGTTGGTGTCGACCACGGCGAGGATCGGGATGCCGAGCTTGTTGGCCTCGGTGACGGCTATGTCCTCTTTGTTCGTGTCGAGGATGAACACCGCGTCGGGCAGCCTCTCCATGTTCGAGATGCCACCCAGGTTGCGCTCGAGCTTCTCCAGCTCGCGGGAGAGCACCAGGGCCTCCTTCTTGATCATGGCCTCGAACTCGCCGCTGTTGCGCATGCGCTGGTAGTCGCGCATCTTGCCCACCCGCTTCGACATCGTCTGGAAGTTGGTGAGCATGCCGCCCAGCCAGCGCTCGTTGATGTAGGGCATCCCGCAGCGCTC
>CAYNQN010000010.1:0-27138 GCA_964399375.1 uncultured Rhabdothermincola sp.
CGAGCGCGAGCAGACCCTCAACCAGATGCTCTCGGAGATGGACGGCTTCGAGGTCTCGAGCGGCATCGTGATGATGGCCGCCACCAACCGGCCCGACATCTTGGATCCCGCGCTGCTGAGGCCCGGCCGCTTCGACCGCCAGGTGGTGGTGCCCCTCCCCGAGCTGGAGGATCGCCGCCGCATCCTCGAGGTGCACGTGCGCAACAAGAAGATGGCGCCCGATGTCGACCTGGACCTGGTGGCTCGCGGCACGCCCGGGATGAGCGGGGCAGACCTGGCCAACCTCGTCAACGAGGCTGCCCTATTCGCGGTGCGAGCCGGCGACGACACCATCCACACCCACCACTTCGACATGGCGCGAGACCGCGTGGTCATGGGTCAGCGCCGAGAGTCGATGGCCCTCTCCGACGCCGAGAAGGAGGCCATCGCCTACCACGAGGCCGGTCACGCCGTCTGCGCCGCGGTGCTCCCCACCGCCGACCCGCTGCACAAGGTGACCATCATCCCGTCGGGCATGGCCCTGGGCGTCACAATGCAGCTGCCCGAGGAGGAGCGCCACATCTACCGCCAGGACTACATCGAGGAGTCCCTGGTGGTGCGCATGGGCGGCCGCATGGCCGAGAGCCTGGTGTTCGAGGTGATCTCAACCGGGGCCAACAACGACCTGGTGGGTGCCACGGAGATGGCCCGCAAGATGGTGCGGGAGTGGGGCATGAGCCCGAGGGTCGGCCCCATGGCCTGGGGCTCGCAGGGCCAGGTGTTCCTGGGTGAGGACCTCATGCACACCCGTGACTACAGCGACGACACCGCCAGGGTGATCGACGAGGAGGTAGAGCAGATCCTGCGCGACGCAGAGGAGCGCTGCCGCGAGATCCTCACCGAGAACCGCAACGGCCTCGACCTCGTCGCAAGGGCGCTACTGGAGCACGAGACCATCGACGGAGCCGAGGTAACCAGGCTCATCGAGCTGGCCCGCGCCGCTCCCCCGCCCCCGCCACCGCCGGCTCCCCAGCTGGAGGACTCGGCGCCCCCCAGCGCCAGCCACTAGCCCAGCAAAGCGAGGCGAGGCGCGGTCAGCCCTCCCGGGCGCCGGCCACCATCGACCAGAGCCCCGCCGTGGTCTGGGGCCCGAAGGCGTGGGCTCGCACCAGCCCCTCGGCATCGGCCACCACCACCAGCGGCACGGCGTCCACCCCGTAGCGCTCGTGCAGGTCGCGCCGGCGGGTGACCTCCACCTCCTGCACCGCCACCTGGTCGCTCTCGAGGGGCCCCATCCGCTCCACCACGCTGGCGCACGTGCTGCAGGTGAGCGAGGTGAAGGCCACCACCAGCCAGGCCCGCTGGGGATCGTCGAACAGGGACCGGTCGAGCGCTGAGGGCACCGAGAAGGTCGGCTCGCCTGCCTGGCCGCCCCCGGAACCGGAGCCGGAGCCGGCTGCGGGACCCCTGGTGGCCTCGCGGCGGCGACTGATGGTGACCGCTATGGCCACCGCCACCCCTATGAGGACGACGGCGAGCAGCAGTCGCTCCATGGGTGGCGCCTAGGACCCTTCCCCGGCGCTCGAACCGAGCACGGCGGAGGGGACGAACAGCGAAGACGGCGACGGGGTCACCATGGTGCCCAACAACGGCGAAGCCATCGACGACGTGTAGTCGTTGGCGAACGCGAAGCGGGCCTCTGCCACCACCGGGCTGCTGGAGTCGACGACCAGCGCCACCGACGGGGTCGAGCCTCCCGATCCCAACGGCAGCGCTATCACCTGGCGCTGGCCAGGGGCGAGGGTGATCTCTTCGATCTGCGTCACGGTGCCGTCGCCCACCAGCTCGAGGCGAACGGTCGCCTCCGCGTCCGCCAGGGGGTTCACCACCGCCACGGATGCAGCCGTGGCGGCCTCCAGGCCTCCCGCCGCAGCCACCCAGTAGGTCGCTGCGGCCGGGGAGCCCATCGACAGCGAGATGCCTCGGCCACCACCTTCGGCCGGGCCCTCGGAGCGCTCCGCCACGACGCTCACGCCGTTGGTGGACCGCACCAGGATGGAGTGCCCGATGCCCGACGGCACACGGCCGTCGGAGAGCACGTTCACCACCTCGTAGCGGTGAGGGCCCACGGAGACCTCGAACGGCTCGGGGACGCCGTTCACCTCGGCGTCGTCGAGCAGGGCCTGCACCTCGACCTGCGCCACATCCCCGTTCGGGTTGTAGAGCACGATGGCCTCGGAGCGCTCCGCCACCGCGGCTCCGCCGGGGAAGACCCACGACTGCTCGCCCAGCACCCCTCCGAGCGCCACCGAAAGTCCGTCACCCACCAGGAGCTGGTCGGCCACGATCCGGCCCGCTCGCACGTGCACGCTGGTGGCCAGCTCCTCGCGGAGCGTCACCACCGCGCCCACGTCCACCGGCAGCACGGTTCCGGCGGCCACCACCAGGCCCTGAAAGTCCTCGGGGCTGCGGGTGCCGTCGTCGGCGTCGAAGGTCACGTCGACCACGGCGTCGGTGGGGAACGGGTTGAAGAGGCTGAGCGTGAACTGCGAGCCCGCCCTGGTGGTCCCCGCAGGGAAGTACCAGGAAGCTGCGGGAGCCGACGCGCAGGGAGCCACCGAACGTCCGGCTGGCCCCCTCACCTCGTGCTGCACCGCCACACCCCCTCCGTCGACCTCCACGAGGGCCGCGACGTGGGGCGCCTCCAGGAGCTCGTGGAGGCGCACGTCGCGACGGCTGCTGGCGGGCAGCTCCAGATCTCGCACCACCGGGGCCGCCCCGGCCGGGTAGGCCGTGAGGCGCGCCGCTCGCGGCTCATCGGTGGTGTTGGCCATGACCACCAGGTGCTCCTGCGCCGGCGGCGACCCCTCGCTCGTGGCCGTGCCCCCCGCGCAGAACCACGTGGCACCCGGAACCGACTGCCCGGCCACCGTGGGCATCGCCAGCTGGGCGAGCCCGGGTTCGGCGATGGCATCAGTTGCCGCGTCGTCACGACTCGACACCACGGCGGCCGCCACGACCAGCACGGGCAGCAGCACCAGGGCAGGCCAGCGCCACACGCGGGGCCTCACGGGAGCCTCCGGCGCTCGTCGCGCACCACGCGCACCCTCAGCAGGATGACGATCACCACCAACCAGGCGACCGCCTGGGCCGCCAGGGCGAGTGGCCGCCCCGGAGATGTCTCGAAGTCGCCGGGGCCGATGGGCACGGGCTGCCAGGTGTCGTTGCGGTACACCACGGTGCCCGCAGCGGTCACCGGTGAGAGGTCGAGCTGGCCGTCGAGCGCCGCCAGCAGGTCGTCGGGTCGCTGCGTGGGCCGCACGTAGGGTTCGGGAGCGGGAGCGAGGGGGACGACTATGTAGCGCACGCCGGCTGGTGCCAGCGCAGCCCCCAGGCGGCTCGTGCCACCCTCCACGGTGGTGCGGAGCAGCTCTCCCAGCTGCTCGGTCTCCGCCGAGGGGGCACCGGGGAGGAAGTCGACGAGGGTGGGCGTGCCGTCATCTGAGGTGGCGTAGGCGAGTGCAGCCTGCTCCTGGCTGGTCGGTGGGTCCACCCACCACCCCTGGATGGGCAGCGAGGACGCCTCCCCCACCCAGAGGACCCGGAAGTCGTCGCTCTCACCCTCGTGGTTCATGAAGTTCAGCGTGCCGTCGAAGTCGCCGCGGGGCTGGCCCCACGACCCTTCCGCCACGGCCCCCAGGACGGGCACGGTGGCTACGACGAGGGCGGCCGCTGCCAGCACGGAGGCGACCTGGCGGAGGCCGAAGTGGTAGTCGCGCAGGTCGACCTCGAAGGCGGCCATCCCCATGGCGGTCGCCAGGGCGAGCCCGGCGGCCGCGGGGACGAGCAGGAGCTCGGGTGCGATGCGGGCCTCGGGGATCCAACCCTGGGCCTGCACCCACACGGCGGCCATGCCGCCGAGGGCGAGGACCCAACCCCGCACCGCCCAGCCCAGGCGCCACTCCCTGCCTATGAGCAGTGCCAGCGCAGCAGCCACGAGGAACATGTAGCCGAGGGGGCCTGCCCCCAGCGGGCCCGTGTGGAAGCGCAGGATGGCCGGCACGTCTATGTCGGTGCCACTGGCGGGCGCGCCCACCCACGCGCTCCACGGCCCCGAGGCGAGGCTGACGGTCCACGGAAGCTGGAGGACGACGGCCACGACGGCCCCGCCCACCCCCGTGACGAGCAGCGCCCACGTCCCGCGGACCTGGCCCGCCAGCAGCCCGCCCAGCACCAGGGCCACGGCGAGGATCGGGCCGATCATCAGCCCTGCCGGCAGGACGAGCGCTACCAGGCCCGAGACAACCCCCACCACCAGGGCTCGCTGCACGAGCGGCCGGTCGCGCACGGCCGGTCCGGCGATGCCCCCGAGGGGACCGAAGGGCGCGATGCTCGACGCCCTCGCCAGCTGGCCGAGCACCCATGGCGCCGCCGCGTAGACCGCCAGCGCCGACCACGAGCCCCCGGCGATCGCGTTGTACGGGACCGGTATGGCGGCGTAGACGACCAGCGCCACGATGCTCGAACGGCGAGATCCGATGGGCCTGCAGAGGCGCCACATCCCCGCCAGGCCAACTGGCAGCAGGCCCAGCACCGCCACCTTGCGAAGCAGCTCCAGCGCCCCGAGCAGCACCACGCCGAGACCGCCGGCGAGGCCCAGGATCGTGGGGGCCGCGGCCACGGCTCCCAGGCCCACGGCCCGGTACCCGCTGGCCCAGGCGTCGAGGAGGCCGGTGGCCGAGCTCCCGAACGAGAGCAGCTCGCCGACGGCGGAGAGGCGCCCGAAGATCAGCTCTCGGCTGCCCACCACCAGGGCGAGCATCAACACGAACCAGGCGACGAAGGCCGAGCGCGCCTTGGAGGTGCGCAGGCGTCGGGCATCGCCGGCCGAGGTGCCGGCAACGTCGGGGAGGCGGTCCTCCCGCGAGCCGATCTGGCCGCGCAGGAAGGCAGCGAACCGGACGCTCCCCCTCACCTGCTGGCGCCTCACCTCGCGGTCGGGCACAGCCCGCACGACGTTGAGAGCCCGGCGCCGCCTGCGGGCCTCCGAGCTGTGGCGGAAGTTCCACCACCACGCACCCCACACGTCGCGCGCCTGGCGGAACCTTCCCAGGATGACGCAGTAGACGATCTCGGCCAGCGCCAGCAGCGCCGCCTGGGGAACCACGCGGAACCTCGTGGACCAGCGATAGGAGACGCGCATGGCCCGGAGCCGGTGGCGCATCTGCAGGCGGCGCCGATCGTCGACCGGCCGGCGCACCCCCAGCGCCTCGAGGTGACCCACCCGGGCAGCGGGCGCCACCACCACGCGAGCTCCCACCACCCGCGCCCTCCAGCACAGGTCGAGGTCGTCCGCGTGGTAGTCGATCCCCGGGTCGTAGCCCCCGAGGGTGGCGAACAGGTCGGCCCGCACGAGCGTCACCGCACCCGGGACGTAGAAGACGTCGCGCACCGAGTCGTGCTGTGACTGATCGAGCTCGCCCCGCTCGGCCAACGCCGATGGGTAGCCGGTCTTGTCGGCCCCCATGCCCACCGACAGGAGCCGGTCGGGCCGGTGCCACTCGACCAGCTTCGGACCCACGATCCCGGCGTTGGCCCGGAACGCCTCTTCCACCATCACCTGCACCGCGTCGGGCGAGAGCCGCACGTCGTCGTGTGCCAGCACGAGGAAGGACGCCCCCTGGACGGCTGAGAGCACCTCGTTGGCGGCAGCACCGAAGGGCGTTCCCCTCGGGACCTGCCTCAGGTGGGCCGCCGGGAGCACATCGGCGACCCGTGCCGGGAGAGCCGGGTCGGCGGCGGTGTCGATCACGAGCACCGAGAGGTTCTCGTAGGTCTGCTCGGCGAAGCTGCGCAGGGTGTCGGCGAACCACTCCCCCGGCTCGTGAGCCACGATCACGCCCACCACCGCAGGCTTCTCAGGTTCCCTTTGCGCCGGCTCCACGGGTGTCGCCGTCGCCGGCTGCGCCGATCCGGGTTCCACGCTGCCTGCTGCTCCGCCTGTCGGCTCCGCAGCTTCCCTTTGCGCCGGCTCCACAGGTGTCGCCGCCGCCGGCTGCGCCGATCCGGGTTCCACGCTGCCTGCTGCTCCGCCTGTCGGCTCCGCAGCGTCACTGGAGGTGGGGGGGGTCACGATTGGTCGAGGGTACTAGCGGCCGTGCTCTGGACCGTTCACCACCAGGTCGACGTAGCCGTTGGTCCGCTCGGCGAAGCGCTCCATCGAGAAGCTCTGGGCGCGCCGGACAGCCGCCCGCGACATCTCCTCGCGCCGCTCGGGCTGGGTGATCAGCAGCTCTGTGGCCTCCACCAGGCGGTCGAGCGTGTGGAAGTGGAAGCCCTCCACCCCGTCGTCGAAGACCTCGAGCGGGCCGGCCTGGCCGTAGGCCACGGGCACAGCACCTGCCGACATCGCCTCCACCGGGGTGATGCCGAAGTGCTCCATGCGTCCGGGGTGGCGAGCAGCGTCCTCGCCATAGCCGGTGGCGTGCCAGTAGATGGACGCCCTGCGGTACAGCGAGTCGACCTCCTCGCCGGTGGCCCCGATGTGGAAGCGCACCGGCAGTCCCTCGGCGGCGCTCCGCACCGCGTCCAGGTAGGGCTGGTCGGCCGGCGCGCAGCCGCCAACCAGGTGCAGCTCCCACGTCGAGGCGCGACCCGAGCGCACCAACCTGCCGAAGGCTTCAACCATCTCCAGCTGCTTCTTGCAGTGACCCCGCTCGGGTGGGAAGAAGCGGCCGATGGAGCAGATCACAGCCTCCTTCGGGCCCGACGCGCTGCGCATGGTGACCGGGGGGGAGAGGATGTGGCTGTCGCGGCCCCAGTAGGCCTGGACCCAACGCTGAGTGAAGGAAGAGATGGAAAGGACCAGGCCGTAAGACTTGAGGAAGTTGGCGGAAGGAGGAAAGGAATGGAAGATCGAGGCATAGGCGCGCAGCCAGCCGAGGGGGTTGCGGCCCATTGCCACTCCCATGAGGGGGACGCCGAGGTCCCGGGAGTCGTCCTCGTAATCCGAGCGATGGATGTCGCTGCGAACCCTCAGACGCAGGGGTGAGCCGTCGGCGTGGCCAACCACCCGGACCGTACCCACTTGCGGCAGGAGGCCTGAGCGAAGCGAGCCAGGCCCGTTGATGCGAACGGAACCTGCCTTCTCCCCGTCGACCTCGATGGTTGCCACGCACGAGGTGCCAGGGGGCATGAGGTTGGCGAAGAGCAGGTGGAGCTCGACCGACCTACTGGCCGGCACGCTCGCCTCCAGCTCGCCGTCGCCGTCGCTCCACCAGATCCTCGAAGCCCGCAAGGGGTCGGGCTGGTGGAAACCCGGGCCGGGTTCCCAGCGGGGCCGGCGAGCGCCCAGCAAGGGCCCTGCCGCCCGCAACAGCCCGCGCTGGCGCGGTGAGAACGCGGCCTGGGGATGATGGGGGAAGTACGCGATGTAGATGCCCCTGGGTGCCCCGTTGGGCTCCGAGCTCTCGAACGAGGCATTGACCAGCAGGTCGTAGGCGCTGGAAGCCTCCCGGAGGCGACCCGCCAGGCCGATCTGCTGCACCGGCAGGCCGGCCAGGTCCAGCACCAGGCGCTCGTCGAGCTCGCCGAGATCCACCTCGCCGTGGGCGAGCAGCGTGACGTCGTGACGCTCCCGCAGCGCCTGGGCCATGGCACCTGCGTACTTCTCGCCCCCGCCGAGGGTGGCCCAGTGCCGGTTGTAGATGGCGACCCTCAAGGCGATCCCCGCTCCACCAGCCAGCGGGCCAGCTGCTCGTCGGACACGGTCTGGCGCCTTCGCAAAGCTCGCCGCTGCACGAACATGGTTGGGGCCAGCCGCAGGAAGCCAAGGAAAGCTCGCACACGCCCGCCGGTCGTGGACCAGCGGGGCCGTCGTGCGCGAAGCACCGGCGCGAGCAGGTCGCGCCTGGCGTAGGAGGCCGTCACCAGCACGTAGCGAGCCACCTGCCCGGCCAGCATGCGCCACGGTGCGTTCTTCGCCAGCATCAGCAGGCGGTTGCGCTCCACGTAGTGCTGGAAGAGGGCCGAGCCCTCCACGCTGGAGGCGGCGTGGACGTGGCGCATGACCGCCGTGGGCTCGTAGCGGTAGCCCCACCCCTGGGCACGGCCTCGCCACGACCAGTCGGTGTCCTCGTAGTAGAGGAAGAAGCGCTCGTCGAACATCCCGGTGGAGCGCACGTACGAGGGGCGCAGCAGCACGCTCCCGCCGCACCAGGCGAAGATCTCGGCGGGCTCGTCGAACTGGCCCTCGTCGGGCTCGCCGAAGCCCCGGTCGGCACCGCTGCCGTCGTCGAACACCATCGACCCCGCGTTCTGGACGATGTCGTAGGGCTCGCGGCCGTGCAGCTCGCTATCGCCCGCCGGGGCCTCGACGCGCACGGAGCACCAACGCGGCCGGCCGTCCACCACGAAGGCCTCCGTGCTCGGGCCGTGGCTCAGCGTCACCTCCTTGCTGCCCTCTGCGGCCATCTCCAGCTCCACGACCACCGGCAGGGCGTCGGAGCCATCGCCGGGTAGCGGGATGTGCAGCTGCGCATCCGAGGACGTCCAGCGGTAGATCCCCTGCGGACCACGCTCGGGCCCCCAGGTCCCCGGCCCGAACTGCACGTCGCCCCAGCGATCTACGCCACCCACGCGCGCTCCGCTCACCATCACCCCCAGCTCGCGCGGGTCGCCACGGCCGGCGACGCCGGCCGTGGTCTGCAACGAGAGCCGCACGAACCGGGGAGCGAAGAGCATCTTGGCGCCCACCGCACCCACCTCGGGGTGCCCGTCGAGCACCCCGGCCAGCGCGCGGAGCCAGCCAGGTTCCACGAAACCGTCGTTGTTCACGAGGCCCACGTAGTCGAGACCGTCGAGGTCGGTGAGGCCCAGGTTGTTTGCGGGGAAACCGGTGTTGCGCTGGTTGCGGACCACCCGAACCCGGGGGTGGCTGCGCTGGAGGGCCTCCACGCTGCCGTCGGTGGAGGCGTTGTCGACCAGCACCAGCTCCAGGCGATCCGCCGGCCAATCGAGCGCGGCCAGGGCATCGAAGCAACGCCGCAGGTGCGGGCCGCCGTTGTAGTTGAGGACGACCAGGCGCGCGCTACCCCGCCCCTCAGCTGGCATGATCCAAGGCTACTCGGGGGTAGCAGGAGGCTCGGCAGGTGGAAGTCGCAGAGATGGGCGAGGTGCGGCCCCCCGAACAACCCTTGCACCCACCCGCGAAGAGCTCGTGGTGGGGGCCCCTGGCCCTCTTCGGGAGCATCGCCGTGGTGCTCTCGCTGGTGGTCTGGATGGGTGCTCGCCACGAGGTCTCCGACCTGGTGGCCGGCAACCCCACCGACTACTGGGGTTGGGGGACGCTGCGCGGCTGGGCGCGCTACGACGCCAACTGGTACGTCACCATCGCGTCCGAGGGTTACTCGTACTTCGGCCCTACGGTGCAGTCGGCGGTGGCGTTCTTCCCCGGGTATCCCCTGGCGATCTGGGCGGTCCACTCGGTCACCCAGCTGCCGTTGCAGCTGTCCGGCATGCTCATCACCCTCATCTGCGGAGCCGGAATCGCCGTGCTCTTCCACAGGTGGTGCCTCCAGCGGCTGCGGCCCAGCGCGGCCTGGACGGCCCTCGTGGTGCTTCTGGTGTACCCCTACGCCTGGTTCCTCTACGGCGCCGTCTACGGCGACGCGCTGTTCGTCCTGGCGATCCTGGCTGCCTTCATGCTCCTCGAGCACGACCACCCCATCTGGGCGGGGCTGGTGGGAGCGCTGGCAACCGGCACCCGTCCCCTCGGCGTGGCGCTCATCGTGGGTCTGGTGGCCGTGGTGGCCTTCAAGCGCCAGGCGGTGACGCGCGACGACGGGCGCTTCCAGCTGCACCTGGGCCGCTTCCGGCGGGGCGACTACGGGGTCCTGCTCTCGGTGACGGGCCTGCTGGGCTGGATGGTGTACCTGTGGGTCCGCTTCGGCGAGCCCCTGGCGTTCCAGCAGGTGCAGCAGGCGCCGGGCTGGGACCAGGGTGGCGGCCCCCACACCTGGTTCAAGATCGGCTTCCTCGGCCGGTTCCGACGCGTCCCCGAGTACGTGACCACGTATCTGGATCTGGGGACCAACGGGTCGTGGTGGGACCTGCTCTACACCTGCGGGATCATCCTGCAGGCGCTGCTCATGGTGGGCGCCGTGCTGCTGTTGTGGGTGGTGTGGCGGCGCATCGGATGGGGCTACGCCATCTACGCCGCCTCGGCGCTGGCCATCCCGCTGCTCGGCACCAAGGACTTCCAGGGCGCGGGCCGATACGTGCTGGCGGCGTTCCCGTGCTTCGCGGCTTTCGGCCTGCTCCTCGACGAGCGACCCCGACTGAGGGTGGCGTGGCTCGCCGTGAGCGCCATCCTGCTCGTGGTGCTGGCCTTCCTGTTCGGCCGCGGCTACTACGTGGGCTGAGGGCCCTTCCGGCTGCGGCTGGTGAGCGACCTCCACCTCCGCGCCAGGGCGGTCCTCACGGCCTCCCTCGCCCCCGGCACGGGGACGCGCAGCGGCGGAGCCAGCACCCCGGCATCGGGCGATCGCTCCACGCCGGCGCATATCTCCAGCAGCGGTTCGAGCACCCGCGACCAGCGCAGCGCCTCGGCCTCGGCCTCCACCTTGCGACGGCACCGGGCGAGGGCCTCGGGAGAAGACAGGAGCCCGTGCAGCGCCTCGGCCAGGCCCTCGACGTCGCCCGGTGCGGCGGTTGAGCCCAGGCCCCGGCCCTCCACCATGTCTGCGAGGGTGTCGCCCGCCGTGCACACCACGGGTGCGCCGACCCAGAGGTAGTCCAGCACCCGGGTGCGGAACGAGAGCTCGGTCTCGACGTGGTCGAGGTGGGTCGACACGCCCACGTCTGCGTCGAGCAGGAAGTCCTGGCGGCGGTCGTACGGCACCCAGCCGTCGTTGAAGAAGACGTTCACCCCCTCCAGGCCCAGCTCGGCAGAGAGGCGCCGGGCCTCGGTGGCGGCGCGCATCTCGGGCACGAACGGGTCGGGGTGGGCCCCGCCCATGAAGTAGAGGCGGACGTCGGGGATGCGGCGCCTCAACAGGTCGACCGCCCGGATGAGCGTTGCGGGGTCGAACCAGTTGTAGATGCCCCCGCCCCACACCAGCAGCGGGTCGTGCTCGCCGATGCCGGCCACGGCGCCGCGGACGCCAGGACCGGTGCGCACCGGCGGGTCGTCGGGGACGCCGAAGGGGACCACCGCCAGCAGGTCACGCAACGTCTCGTCGCGCTCGTACGTGACGGGGTTGACGCGCTGCATCGCCGCCATCTGGCCCAGCCAGAAGTCGCGCTGGCGCTCGCTGGCGCACAGGAAGGCGTCGCCCCGGCGGATCTGGTCGTTGAGCACCTGCACGTTCCAGGCCACCTGGCGGATCCGCTCGTCCATGGGCAGCTCCCGCGACATCTCCAGCTGCTCCAGGTGGAACGGGTCGTAGAGGTCGACCACCATCGGCTTGGCGCTCTGGCCCAGCCAGCCCACCGCCTCCAGCAGGAAGCCCTGGAGCACGATCACGTCGCACCAGGCCTCCAGGTCCACCCAGTCGGCTGGGCCCACGTCGCCCCTGCACTCGAAGGCCGGGTGCGAAACCTCGCAGGCGGCCGGCGTCACCAGCTTCACCTCGTGGTGCGCGCTGAGGGCCTGGGCCATGTGCCAGGCACGGATGGCCGGGCCCGCCATGCGCTCGGCGAGGGTGCTCGACGTGGACACCACGATCCTGCGCCCGCCGTTCATCGGAAGAGGTCCTCGGCGGGATCGCGCACGATCTGGTGCTTCACGTTCCCCTCCCCGAGCCACGAGGGCTCCACGCCGCGAACCACAGCGACCGGGATACCGGAGGCCTTGCCCATGACCAGCTCGGCAGCGCCGGCCAGCTCGTCGACGACGGCCACCTCGGTCACCTGCAGCTCCCTGCCGGCGGCATCGGTGGTGCCCCTCAGGTCCACGATCGCGCACAGCCCCGCGCAGCCGATGGCCACGTCGGTCAGGCCCCTGCGCCACGCCCTGCCGAAGGTGTCCGACACCACCACCGCCACCTCTACCCCGGCGCGCGCCCGCAGGCCGTCCCGGATGCGGCGGGCCGACCTATCGGGATCCACGGGCAGCAGGGCGGCCACGTTCGACTCCAGGTTCGAGCGGTCGATGCCCGCGTTGGCGCACACGAAGCCGTGGGCCGTCTCGGAGATCACCAGCTCGCCGCGCCTGCGCAGCACGCGCACCGACTCCTGCTCCACCAGGGCCGCGTGACCCTCGGGGCCCACCTCCACCAGGCGGCCCTCCGCCTTGGACACCACCTTCTGGGTCACCACCACTACGTCGCCGGTTGCCAGTGCCGTCCCCTGGGCCTGGGCCGCTTCGTGGATGATGCCGGCCAGGTCGTCGCCGGGCCGGATCTCGCCGATGCCCTCGACGCCGAACACCTCGATCCTGCTCACGAGACGACGCCCTCGAAGGCTTCGAGGCAGGTGCGGGCCAGCGCCGCCGCCTCGGCGGGGCCGCTCATGATCGTCGGCGCCACGATGCAGGCCACGCCCTCGGCCTCCACCGCGGGGGCCAGTGCAGCGTCGGCCTCGTCGATCACCAGCACCGAGGCGAAGGGCGCGCAGATGCGGGCCACGCCCGCCACCGACACCTCGTGGCCCAGCTCGGCGAGGAGCCGGTCGGCCGGGCCCTTCAGCGCCGCACCGGCCACGATGGGCGAGACGGCCACGGTGCGCTCGCGGGCAACCACCAGGGCCTCGCGCACACCCGGCACCGCCAGCACCGGGTCGATCGACACGATGGGGTTCGAGGGCGCCACCACCACCCGCTCGGCGCTCTCGATGGCCTCGATCACACCGGGCGCGGGCTTCGCGGCCTCCGCCCCGTCGAACCGCACCGCCGACACCGGGACCGAGTGGCGGAGCTTCACGAAGTACTCCTGAAAGGAGATCTCGGTGCTCACTTGCGCCGACTCCACAGTGCTCACTTGCGCCGACTCCACAGGTGTCGTCGGCGCCGGCTTCGCCGATCGGGTGTCATCGTCAGAGCTGCTCCGCTGCAGCTCCGCAGCGTCACGTGGCTCCACGGGTGCCGTCGACGCAAGGGTCAGCATCGTGCGGAGGCGGTCGTCGGTCACGGGCAGGATGTGCAACCCGAGGCCCCACGCCCTGGCGATCTCCCCGGTCACGTCGCTGAGCGCAGCACCCTCTGCAAGGCGCCGCGTGCGGTAGAGGTGGGTGGCCAGGTCGCGATCGCCCAGGTTGAACCAGGTGCCGGTGGGGTCGTAGCGGCGCAGCGCCTCCAGCGCGGTCCACGACTCGTGGGCCAGGCCCCAGCCCCGTTCGGGATCGATGGCGCCGGCCAGCGTGTAGGTGATCGTGTCGAGGTCGGGGCTCACGTGCAGGCCGTGCAGCTCCACGTCGTCACCCACGTTCACCACCGCCGTCACGTCGGCGGGCGGCACCACCTGCACCAGGCCGGCGAGGAAGCGGGCAGCGCCGACACCCCCGGAGACGACCGTGACGGTCATGGGCTCACTCGGGCGTTCAGGCTGGCCATGGTGGGCCTCCGGCTTGCGTGGCTACGAGCCTTCGGGGACGTGCGGGGCCCTACGAGCCAGCTTCGAGGGCGGCCACGTCGGCGTCGACCATCATCGCCACCAGCTCCGCGAAGGTCGTGCGGGGCTTCCAGCCCAGCGTCGCCTGGGCCTTGGAGGGGTCGCCCACAAGGAGATCCACCTCGGCGGGGCGGTAGAAGCGCTCGTCGATCACCACGTGATCCCGGTAGTCCAGGCCCACCCGGGCGAAGGCGAGCTCGCAGAGCTCTCGCACGGAGTGGGTCTCGCCCGTGGCGATCACGTAGTCGTCGGGCGTCGACTGCTGGAGCATCTGCCACATGGCCTCCACGTAGTCGCCCGCGTAGCCCCAGTCGCGCTGGGCCTCGAGGTTGCCCAGGCGCAGCTCGGTCTGGAGGCCCGCGGCGATGCGCGCCACCCCGTGGCTGATCTTGCGGGTCACGAACTCGAGGCCCCTGCGAGGCCCTTCGTGGTTGAACAGGATCCCGCTGGTGGCGTGCAGCCCGTAGCTCTCGCGGTAGTTGAGCGTGATCCAGTGCCCGTAGAGCTTGGCCACGCCGTAGGGGCTGCGGGGGTGGAACGGGGTGGACTCCACCTGAGGGACCGCTGCCACCTTGCCGAACATCTCCGAGGAGCTGGCCTGGTAGAAGCGGATCTCGGGGTTGACGATCCGGATGGCGTCGAGCAGCCGTGTGACGCCCATGGCGGTGGTCTCACCGGTCAGCACAGGCTGGCTGAACGAGGTCTGCACGAACGACTGGGCGGCGAGGTTGTAGATCTCTTCGGGCTGCTGCTCGTCGAGGAGGCGGATCATCGACACCTCGTCGAGCAGGTCGCCTGGTGCGAGCGTGAGGCGGTCCTGGATGTGGCTGATGCGCTCGAAGTTCACGGTGCTCGAGCGACGCACCATGCCGATCACCTCGTAGCCCTGCTCCAGCAGAAGGTCGGCCAGGTGCGAGCCGTCCTGGCCAGTTATGCCCGTTATCAGCGCTCTTTTCGTCATGGTCGCCCTTTCTGCGAGCGCACATCGTCGTCGCTGCGGGCCCTCTCCCGCCATTCCGCCAGCACGTCAGCGAGCGTGGTGGACAGCGCTATGGACGGCTCCCAACCCGTCGCGGCGCTCAACTTGGAGGGATCGCCCACCAACATCGGTACCTCCACGGGCCTCGTGAGCTCGGGATCGGGCTCCAGCTTCATGGGCTTGGTAGCCAACGAGATGAGCTCTCCGGCCAGCTCGCCCACGCTCACAGCCCTGCCGCTGCACACGTTGTAGGCCTCGCCCGGCGCGCCGTGGACCACCAGCGAGCGGTAGGCGCGCACCACGTCTCGCACGTCGGTGATGTCCCGGCGCGGCTCGGTGGCGCCGACGCGCACCACGTCGTTGCCGTCCAGCTCGTTGCGGGCGATGCGCCCGGCGAGGGCCGGGCCCACGAAGTGCTCACTCTGGCCTGGGCCCAGGTGGTTGAACGCCCGCACCCGGATCGTCTCGGTGCCGTATCCCAGCCAGGCCTGCAGGGCGAGCTGGTCGGCGGCCACCTTGCTGGCGGCATAGGGGGTGACCGGCCGGAAGGGCGAGCCTTCCCCGAGGGGAAGGTCACCTTCCGAGACCTTCCCGTAGACGTCCGCGCTGGAGACCACCAGCACCCGCGCACCGGTGCCCCTGGCGGCGTCCAGCACGTTGAGGGTCCCCTCGCCGTTGGTGCGCAGCGCCTCCAGGGGGGCGCTCCAAGAGGCTCCCACGTCGCTCCAGCCGCCCAGGTGGTAGATGGCCTCGGGCGCCACGGCGCCCACGAGCTCCGTCCAGCCCTCGGGATCGAGCAGGTCGGGCCCGCTCTCGCGGTCCACACCCACCACGTCGTCGCCCTCGCCCTCCAGGTGGGCGCACAGGTGCGTTCCCACGAAACCCGCCGCACCTGTCACCAAGGCCCTCACCGGTGGGAGTGTAGGTGCCCTGCGAGGAGGTGGTAGAGGCCGGCCAGGCCCTCGGCGGTCGCCTCCCACGAAAAGCTCGCCGCGCGTCGCCGCCCGGCTTCGGCCAGCTGGGCCGCGAGGGCCTCGTCGCTGAGCACGCTGTGCAGCGCCCCGGCCAGTGCCGTGGGGTCACCCGGCTCCACCAGCAGGGCAGCGTCGCCCACGGTCCCGGGCAGCGCTCCTGCCGTGGTGGTCACCACGGGCGTGCCGGCGCTCATGGCCTCCAGCGGAGGTATCCCGAAGCCCTCGTACAGCGATGGGTAGGCGAGCACGGCCGCCCCCCGCAGCAGGCCCGCACGCTGCACCTCGTCGACCCAGCCGAGGCGGACGATCCGCGACCGGTGCCTCGAACCCGCGATCGCCCCTGACAGCTGGGTGGCACCCCAACCGTCGGGCCCGGCGATGACCAGCCGCAGCTCAGGGTCGCTGCCCGCCAGCTCGTCGAAGGCGGCCACGAGGGACGGCAGGTCCTTGCGCGGCTCGACCGTGCCCAGCGCCAGCACGTACCTGTCACCACCCGCCGCGCTCGCACCCACCGCTGCGGGCACGTCGGGCACCGGAGCCACCCCGTTGGGCACGACTGCGATGCGGTCCTCGGGTACGCCGAGCACCTCGTGCACCTCGCCCGCCACGAAGTGCGACACCGCATGCACGTGAGCCCCCCGCCGCACCGCGCTGCGCACCAGGCCCGGGAAGGCCAACGTGGGCGCATCGGCCAGCTGGGGGAACCTAACCATCGTCAGGTCGTGGACCGTCACCAGCTGCGCCGCCGAGCGGGCGGGCGGAACTACGTAGTTGGGCCCGTGCACCACGTCGACCTTGCCCGTCCAGAGCTCTACGGGAGGAACCGCCCACCTGGCCCACATCCAGTGCAGCGGCCGGGCGGCCATGGGTGAGCGTGCGGCGGCCACACCCGGCGGGAGCACCGAGCGCGCCTGGTGGGAGCCCCTCAGGGTCACGGCGAAGCCCGTCATCGAGAGGTCGTCGCGCCGGGCCAGCCTCAACAGCGCCTCGTGTACGAAGGTGGCCACCCCGGTCCTCACACCGACGAGGGGGGTCACGTCGATGGCCACCCGCAGGCGACGGCTCGGTGCGGTCACCTCTAGCCCGGGTTCGGGCGGACCATGCGCCGAACCTGGCGCTCGGCCTCGCGCCGGCGCACCTGGATCCTCTGGAAGGTGAGCACGCCGAAGCCCACGGTGATGTACACCGACTCCCTCACCAGCTCCACGACCTCGTCGCGCATCCCAGGAACGCTAGCCCGAGGTGGATCTCCTGCCAGCCCTTGCTGCGCAGCACCCCGCGGACGGACCCAGCCGGGCTCGGGCAAGGACAGGAGCGCCCGAGGGGGCTAGCGACGCGAGCCGAACCAGGCCAGCACTGCGGCTGTGCCCTGGTCCAGGCCCACCTGGGGTCGCCAGCCCAGCAGCTCGGCAGCCAGCGAGGGGTCGAGGGCCGAGCGGGCCAGCTCGCCGGCGCGGGCCGCGGCGTGCACCGCCGGTTCTGAGACCTCTGCAGCCTTGGCCATGGCGGCGTAGAGATCGTTGACCGAAGTCTCCACGCCGGTGCCGATGTTCACCAGGGCGCCGGAGGCGGTGTCGGGAGCGGCGGCCCTCACGAAGGCGTCGACCACGTCGTCGACGTACACGAAGTCGCGCGTCTGGGTGCCGTCGCCGAAGATCGTGCACCGCTCGCCTGCGAGGAGCTTCCCGGCGAAGATGGCCACCACACCCGCCTCGCCGAAAGGGTCCTGGCGCGGCCCGTAGACGTTGGCGAGGGCGAGGGCGGAGTAGTCGAGGCCGTGCAGGGCCCGGAAGCTGTGCAGGTAGTCGTCGACCACCTTCTTGGCCACGCCGTAGGGCGAAACGGGGTGCTGGGGGTGGTCCTCGCTCACGGGCAGCGCCTCGGCGGCCGGCTCGCCGTAGATCGTGCCGCCGCTGGAAGCCACCACCACCTTGCGGGCACGGGCCCGCCGGGCGCCCTCCATCACGCGCAGGCCGCCCAGCACGTTCACCTCTGCGTCGAACACCGGGTCGGCCACCGAGACGCGCACGTCTGCCTGGGCTGCCAGGTGGAAGACCACCTCCGGTGCCAAGCCCTCTATCAGTTCCACCACGGCCGGGTCACGCAGGTCCACCTCGTGGAGCACAAGCTGGGCGCCATGGCGCCCGAACGCCTCGTCGAGGTTGTCGCGGCTGCCGGTGGAGAGGTTGTCGACGACATCCACCTGGTGACCCTCGGCCAGCAGCCGGTCCACCAGGGTGCTCCCGATGAAGCCCGCCCCGCCGGTGACCAGCGCTCGGGGCAGGCTCATGCCAGCACCGTGGTGGGCGCCAACTCCTGGCCGGCCTCCACCACCGCTCCGGGGCCAACGATGGAGCCCTCGACCACGGCCCCCTCGCCGATGCGGGCGCCGGCAAGCAGGGCGCTGTCGCGCACCTGGGCCCCGGCCTCCACGACCACGCCGGGCATCACCACCGAGTGCTCCACCGTGGCGGTGGCATCGACCTGCGCACCCTCGGCCACGGCCGGCTCCGCGGCGCCCCGCACACCGTCGATGATGTCGAGCTGGGCCTTCAGGTAGGTGGCGGGCGTGCCGGCGTCGATCCAGTAGGCGTCGGAGGCCAGCGCGAAGAGCGACTCGTCGGCGACCATCGCCGGGAAGGTCTCGCGCTCTATCGACACCTTGCGCCCCGGCGGTATGCGATCGATCACCGACGGCTCCAGCACGTAGGTGCCGGCGTTGATCCAGTTGCTGGGGGCCTTCTCGATGAAGGCCTCCACCCTGCCCTGGGCATCGGTGGGCACCACCCCGAAGCGGGATGGGTCGTCCACCGGGGTGAGGGCGATGGTCCCCTCGGCACTGCGCTCCTGGTGGAGCTTCCACAGCTCGCCCACGTCGAGGTCGGTGAGGACGTCGCCGTTCACCACCACAAACGTGCTGTCCATCCCGCCCTCCAGGGCGGCGAACCGGACGGCGCCGGCGGTGTCGAGGGGCTCGGGCTCCACCGCGTAGTGCAGCGCCACACCTGCACAGCGGTTGTCGGGGTAGCGCTCGATGAAGGCGTCGGGCCGGTACCCGAGCGAGAGCACCGCGTCGGTCACCCCGTGCTCGGCCAGCTTGGCTAGCACTCGCTCGATCATCGGCCGATCCACGATCGGCAGCATCTGCTTGGGAGTGGACTCGGTGAGGGGGCGCAGGCGCGTGCCGAAGCCGCCAACCAGCACGACCGCCCTCATCGGTGAGCCGCCCCCTGGCCCTGGATCGTCACTCGGACGGCGGCGAGCCGGCGCCCTGCTGCTGTTGCTGCAGCTGCTCTTGGACTTGTTGGTCGACCTGCTGCTGCACCTGCTGGTCGATCTGCTGCTGGACCTGGCTGTCGACCTGGCCGCTCTGGGTCTGCGTGCCACCGGTGCCCCCGCCCTCGATCAGCTCGTCGAGGGGCTTGGTGGTGTTGTCGGTGGTGGGATCGAGGTTCTGGAGCACCGGCGTGGTCTCGGGCCTCGGGACCACGGTGCCCTCGGGCACCACGGCGAAGGTGAACAGGGAGTGGTTGCTGTCGAGCCTGATGTCGCCGAAGCCGCTGGTGTAGACGGTGGGTTCGGTGCCCTCGTCGGCGTTGGCCCACTTGTACACCGAGACGGTCGCGGGCGCGCCCCCGCAGCTGTAGCCGTTCTCGTAGGTGGTTCCGTTCGGCAGGGTGAACGACTCGTCGCCGAACTCGATGCCCACCACCTCACCCCACTTGGCCAGCGTGGCGTTCTTGCCGGCCGCGCTGCCCAGGAACGGGTGGATGTGGATCACACCGTCGCCGTGGGTGTGCAGGCCCGTGCTGTCGGCCTTGGCATCCTCCAGCGGCTCGAGGAACCGGTCGCACACGTAGAAGCCGTAGGCCGCGTGCCAGTGGTCCTGGTTGGCGATCGGAGGCTCCGAAGCCGCCGCCCCGAACACGCTGCCACGGGCGAACCACAGCAGTGCGAAGCCCACGATGATGATGAACACGATGAGAGCCGGGAACGCCATGCGGCGCCGGTTCGTGGTGGAAGATCCCCCTGCGCGGGCAGCCCGCGCGACCTTCTTGGATGAAGATGCCCTTCCCATAGACCCGTAGATGCTAGCCGCGGCTCGCGACGGTCCCTCCGCGCCGCCGGCCTGCGAGCTGCTCGAAGAGCTCCTCGTAGGCAGCCGCCACCGCTGCCGGCGAGGCCCACCTCTCCACCCAGGCCCTTCCTGCCTCACCCATGGCCCTCGCCCTGGAGGGGTCGTCGAGCAGCTGGCGCAGGGCCATCGTGAAAGCTGCAGGATCCTCTGGGGGGACCGCCAGGCCCGCTCCGGCGGCCTCCACGGTGCGGGCCACCTCCGTGCCCTCGTCGACGCTGGCCACCACGGGCCGGCCGGCCGCCAGGATCGAGTACGTCTTGCTGGGCACGCTGGAGCGAGCCAGGCCCCTCTTGAGGGGCACGACGTGGATGTCGGCCGCGGCCAGCACCTCCGCCAGCCTCTCCCTGGGTTGCATGCCCACGAACGACACGTTCGCCAACCCCTCCGCCCGGCGCTGGAGATCGGCCAGGGCCACACCCCCGCCGTTGATCACGAAGGCCACCTCGGGCCTGCCGGCCAGGTCCTTCGCGGCCTGAAGGACGAGGTCGAACGACTGGGAGAGGCCCACGTTGCCGGCGTACATCACCACCGTGCGCCCGCTCAGCCCGTGCTCGGCCCGGTAGCTGTTCTGGGTGGGCGCCGGCCGGATCGCCTCGGTGTCCACGAAGTTCGGGATTACTACGACCTTCTGCTCTGGCTCCGCATGCGTCGCCGGAGCCCGCTTCGCGGATCCGAGTCTCAACGGTGCAGCTGCTCCGCTCCGCTGCGCAGCGTCGGGAGCTGGGGCGGATGTTCTCCGAAGCTTGGACAGCACGTTGTCGGCCAGGTCGTCGGAGAGGACGGTGACGGAGTCGGCGCGCTCGTAGACGAAGCGCTCCAGGGCCCTGGCGGCGGCGATCACCCGGGGGTTGCGAAGCACGCCCAGCTCTATGGCCACGTCGGGGAACACGTCTTGGATGTTGAACACGAACGGCACCCGGTAGCGACGGGCCATCAGCCACCCGGCGACGCCCAGCGTGAGAGGCGGCGACATGGCGAGCACCACATCGGGCCGGGGCCGAGCCATCCCCACCAGGCCGGCCAGGGCGGTGAAGCCGCCGAAGGCCAGGGCGCGGGCGAGCACCGCCGCCTTGTCGACCGGGAAGGGGTGGACCCTCGTGACCCGGCCCCACGGCATGGACTCGCTGCGAACCAGCTGGCCCTCCCAGCCCGGTGCCAGGGCGTGGCGCTCGTACCAGGGAAGCGACGTGACTATGTCGAGGCGGTTGCCCCTGGCCGCCAGCTCCAGGGCGATGCGGGTCATGACCTCACCGGTGGGGGCCACGTCGGGCCGGAAGTGCGGGCAGAGCACGAGGATGTTCACAGCCCGCCCCCGCTCTCGCGGCGCATCCAGGCCACGGTGGCCGCCACTCCCTGGCGCATGGTGAACGGGGCCCCACCCACCAGCTCGTCCAGCTCTCGGGTGTCGAAGCTCGATCCGGTCAGCATGTTCTCCAGGCGGAAGGTGGTGAGTGGCGGGCTGGTCACCAGGCGGGACCGCTGCAGAAGGTCGCCCACCAGCGCGCCCGCTCGCAAGCCCGCCACCGGGACGGTGCGCGGCTCGGGCACCCCCCAGGCACGTGCCACCTCGGTGGCCCACTCGGCCACGGTGTGGCCAGGGTTGTCGCAGAGGTAGGCGGTGGCACCGGCCATCACCCCGGCGTCGTCGTCGAGGAGTGCCTGGATCTGAGCGACGGTGTTGCCCACGTAGCCCAGAGCCTTGACCACCCTCCGGCTACCCGGGTGCACGTAGCGGCGACGGCGCACCGCCTCGAAGAAGTCGCGGTAGGGCTCGGCGAACCACGGCCCCCATATCGACGCCGGCCGCACCAGGACCCAGGGTCCCGGCCAGGCTCTCACCGCCAGCTCCATCTGCTGCTTGCTGCGGCCGTAGGCCGTGTTCGGGCAGTAGTCGGTGTCGGAGCCGGGCACGTACCCGTTGCGGCACACGAGCATCGACGAGGCGATCACCACCCGCACGAGCTGGTCCTGGTGGGCAAGGGCCTCCAGCAGCGAGGCGGTCCCCTCCGTGTTGGCCTCGTAGTCGCCGGCGGTGCTGCCCCCCAGGTCGGTGCGGGCAGCGAGGTGAGCTACGTGCGTGGGGGCCGCCTGGGCCACCTGCTCGGCCACGGCCACCCAGTCGAGCAGGTCGACCCGGCGCCACCAGGGCCGGTGCGCGGGGTTCCGGGGCGGGGAGACGTCGAAGTTGACCACCTGGTCGCCCCTGGCCAGGCACGCCTCCACCAGGTTGGTGCCGATGAAGCCCGACCCTCCCGTCACCAGCACGCGCCGGCTCACGAGGCACCCCCGTCCACCGGGTGCTTCCGACCGCGGCGGCCCGCAGCGCGCACCTGGTGGGCCTCGATGAGGGCGGCCGCGGTGCCCTGAGCGCTCGCCTGCCACGAGAAGCGCTGCTCGTTGCGATGGCCCCGCTCCACCAGGTCGGCTCGCAGCTCCTCGTCGCCCAGCAGGCGCTCCATGGCGTCGGCCAGCTCGTCGGGCCTGTCGTGGTCGAAGAAGACTGCGCCGTCACCTGCCACCTCCAGCAGGGCGCCGCCCCTGGACGAGATGAGGGGAACGCCGAGCGCCTGCGCCTCCAGGGCGGGGAGCCCGAAGCCCTCGTAGCGCGAGGGGTGCACCACGGCCACGGCTCCCCGGTAGAAGCCGGCGAGGGCGGCGTCGTCCACCCCCTCGGTGGCCACCACCACGGCGTCGCCGGCGCCGTGGCGTGCGATGGCCTCGGCCAGCAGGCCGTACGGGTCCTCGCCCACCACGCACACCACGGCGTCGTGGCCGCGGCGGCGCAGCTCCACGGCGGCCTGCACCACGGCGTCCACGTTCTTGTTGGCCGTCACCGAGGCCACCACCAAGAAGTAGGGCACGTCGATGGCCGGCGGCCGGGCCTCCAGGCCCGCCAGGTCGGTGCGGGCGGCCGAGTGGACCACGCGCACCCGGTCCATGGCGTGCGGGGCCACCTCGGCCACGTCGCGCGCCGTGGTGCCGGCCAGCACCACCACTCGCTGGCAGCGGCGGATGGAGGCGGGGATGAAGGTGCGGTAGTACCAGCGGCGCACGCCGGGGATGGCCTCGGGCACGCGCCGGTAGTACAGGTCATGGACCACCACGACCCTGGCGAAGCGGCCCAGCAGCGGCGACACGTAGCCGGTGCTGAGCAGCACGTCGATGCCCGCACGCCGAGCTGTCCTAGCCAGCGCGATCTGCTCCCAGGCGACCCGCGTCACCACCGACCGGAACCCCGAAGGGCATGCGACCACCTCGATGGCGGCGTCGCGCAGGCGCTCGGGCAGCCAGCCACCCTGGGCGAAGAGGACGAGGTCGAGGCGGGGATCGCGAGCCAGCTCCTCGATCAGCGACCACGTGTAGGTGGCCGTTCCGCTCACGCGCCCCGGCTCGAGGAACACTGCGTTGATCCCCACCCGCAGCCGGCCTGGCGCCCGGCCCGCAGGAGGCACAGAAGCGCTCACGCTGCCACCTCCCGGTAGGCCTCCAGGGTCGATCGTGCTGTGGCCTCCCACGTGTACGACGTCGACCGATCCTGCCCGCGCCTTCCCAAAGCTTCCGCAGCGGCGGGGTCGGCGAGCAACCCCGCCAGGGCCTCGCGGATGGCCCCGGCGTCCAGGGGGTCCACCAGCAGCGCCGCGTCGCCGGCCACCTCCGCGCACGCGGTGCCCGCAGAGGTCACCACCGGCGTGGCCTGGGCCATGGCCTCCAGCACAGGCAGGCCGAAGCCCTCGAAGAGGCTCGGGTAGCAGAACACCGACGCCCCGGCGTAGAGGGCTCGCAACGTGGCGGCATCCACGAAGCCCACGCGGCGAACCCGGTCGCCAAGAGCTGCCAGCGCCGGCTCGATGTCCTCGTTCCAGCCGGCCGGGCCCGCCACCACCAGGGGCACCTCGGAGGCCGCCTCCAGCCCGGCGTAGGCCTCCAGCAGCCTCGGCAGGTTCTTGCGGGGCTCAACCGTGCCCACGAACAGGCAGAAGCGCTCGGGAAGGTCGAGGCGGGCCCGCACCTCGGCCACCTCGGCCGCTCCGGCTCGCACGCCTGCGGCGCCCAGCGGGACCACCCGCAGCCGTTGCGCTCCTATCCCTGCCGCCTGGCAGTCGGAAGCTGTCGCCTCCGACGAGCACAGCACCAGATTCGCGTGGCGCACGATGAGCTCCAGCGCTCGCCGGAAGAAGCGATGCCCGTGGCGCGTGGCGTGCTCGGGATACCGGAGGAAGGCCAAGTCATGGATGGTCACCACCAGCGGGGCGCGGCACCCTGGCACCGCCATGGCCGTGGCGTGGACCACGTCCACAGTGCCGGTGGCCATCTCCACGCGTGGCCAGCGCAGGGCGTGCCATGCCTCGTACAGGGCCAGGCGCGGGAGCGGGAGCATCTCCACGGGCACGGGCGGCACCCACGGTGCCGGCGGTGGCTCACGGTGCCTGGCGCTGACGCCCACGACGGTGACGTCGTCGCGGGCCACGAGGGCCCTCGCCAGCTCCAGGGCCGCGGTGGCCGTCCCGCCGGGAACCTCGTGCCAGCACTGCTCGAGGGTCATGGCGACCCGGATGTGCCCAGCCATATGGGGCCAGAGTCTCGCACCACGGCAGGTGGGTGCAGCCCATGGTGCGCTGGGCCGGGGCGCGGGCTTGGCCGGCGAGGCCCGCGCCGGGTCGGGGGTTTCGGGGCGGTCGCTAACTAGGATTCGGCCCATGAGCGACTTCTACCGATCGCGCCGGGTCCTGGTGACCGGCGGTCGGGGGTTCCTCGGCCAGGCCGTGGTCGACCGGCTCCGGGCCGAAGGGGCCTCCGAGGTGCTCACGCCCACGAGCGCCGAATACGACCTTCGCGACCGGGGCCAGGCGGCAGCCATGTTCGACGAGCTGGCGCCCGACCTCGTCATCCACCTGGCAGCCCGCGTGGGAGGCATCGGTGCCAACATGGCCCGCCCCGCCGACCTCTACCTCGACAACCTCCTGATGGGCACCCACGTCATCGAGGAGGCCCGCCTCCACAGCACCCCCAAGACGGTGGTGGTGGGAACCATCTGCTCGTACCCCAAGCACACGCCGGTCCCGTTCAGCGAGTCGTCGCTGTGGCAGGGGTACCCCGAAGAGACCAACGCCCCCTACGGCATCGCCAAGCTCGCGCAGCTGGTGCAGGTGCAGTCGAACCGAGCACAGCACGGCCAGAACGCCATCTACCTCATGCCCACCAACCTCTACGGGCCGCGCGACAAGTTCCACCCGGCCGTCTCGCACGTGATCCCCGCGCTCATCCGCAAGACGGTGGACGCCAAGGAGTCCGGCGCCGATCACATCGAGGTGTGGGGCACCGGCTCGGCCAGCCGTGAGTTCCTCTACGTAGACGACGCCGCCGAGGGCATCGTGGCCGCCGCCGAGCGCTACGACGAGAGCGACCCGGTGAACCTGGGGGCCGACCAGGAGCTTCCCATCCGCGACCTCGTCGGCCTCGTCTGCGACGCCGTGGGCTTCACCGGTGAGATCCGCTGGGACACCTCCAAGCCCGACGGCCAGCCCCGCCGGGGCGTCGACGGCAGCCGTGCAGCCGAGCGCTTCGGCTTCAAGGCCACCACCTCGTTCGACGAGGGGCTGCGCCACACGGTCGAGTGGTACCTGGCCAACCGGGAAGAGGCCGAAGCCCGCGACCACTGAGTGCCCCCTCTCCCCAACTTGCGTGCCCTCGTCATCGATCTGATGACACAGGTACGCCAGTTACGGCCAGAGCGCTTCAGCCCAGCTCCAGGACCCTCCGGAAGTGCTCGGCTGTGAACGCCAGGCCCTCTGCCAGGGACACCTGGGGCTCCCATCCCAGCTGCTCCCGGGCGAGCGTGATGTCGGGGCGGCGCTGGCGCGGGTCGTCCACCGGCAAGGCCTCGAAGACCAGCTCCGAGCTCGACCTGGTGACCTCCAGCACGCGCTCGGCCAGCTCGAGGAGGGTGAGCTCGTCGGGGTTGCCGATGTTCACCGGCCCGTCCACGTCGCTGTCCAGCAGCGCCAGAAGCCCCCTCACCTCGTCGCTCACGTAGCAGAAGCTCCGGGTCTGGCGGCCGTCGCCGTAGACCGTCAGGGGCTCGCCCTGGAGGGCCTGCACCAGGAAGTTCGACACCACCCTGCCGTCGTGCGCTCGCATGCGCGGGCCGTAGGTGTTGAAGATGCGAGCGATCCGCACCTCCACGCCGTGCGTGTGGTGATACGCCATGGCCATGGCCTCGGCGAAGCGCTTGGCCTCGTCGTACACACCCCTTGGGCCCACGGGGTTCACGTTGCCCCAGTAGGTCTCGGGCTGGGGGTGCACGTCGGGGTCTCCGTACACCTCGCTCGTGGAGGCCAGCAGCACCCTCGCCCCCTTGGCGCGCGCCAGCCCCATCACGTTGTGGGTGCCCAGCCCGCCCACCTTGAGCGTCTGGATCGGGAGCGCCAGGTAGTCGCGCGGCGAGGCGGGGCTGGCGAAGTGCAGGATCGCGTCCACGGAGCCGGGCACCTCGAAGTGCTCGCTCACGTCGAGGTGCTCAACCGTGAAGCCCTCCCTCGGCGAGAGGTGCTCCACGTTCACCAGATCGCCGGTCACCAGGTTGTCGACGGCGATCACCTCGTCGCCCCGGTCGAGCAGGGCCTCGCAGAGGTGGGAGCCGAGGAACCCGCATCCCCCCGTGACGACCACGCGTGCCATCAGCGGCCGGCTCCTCGCTCGGCGAGATCGCAGGTGCGCTGCGCCGAGCGATCGGGGCACCACATCAGGTCTTGCCGACTCCCTCGTAGGTGAAGCCACGGTTCAACAGGGCGGCCCGGTCCAGGAGGTTGCGACCGTCCACCACTCGCTTCTCGGCCATGGCCTCGGCCACCTTGTCGAGGTCGAGCCAGCGCAGCTCGTCCCACTCGGTGAGCACCACCAGCACGTGCGCACCCGCGCACGCTGCGTACGGGTCCTCACGCACCGCCACGCCCGGCCGGTCGGCCAGCTCGCCCCGCACCGTGGGGTCGTAGGCCTGCACGGTGGCGCCGCGCCCGATGAGGCGCCCCACCACCTCCAGGGCGGGCGACTCGCGCAGGTCGTCGGTGCCGGCCTTGAAGGTGAGGCCCCAAACCGCCACGGTGATGCCCGAGAGGTCCTGCGGCGGGCGGCCCACGGCACGGGCGACCTTCGCGACCATGCGGTCGAACTGCTCCTCGTTGACCTCGATCACGCCCTCCAGCAGGCCGAAGTCGTACCCGGCCTCCTTGGCTATGTGCAGGAGGGCCCGGGAGTCCTTGGGAAAGCAGCTCCCACCCCAACCAGGGCCGGGCTTGAGGAACTCATGCCCGATCCGGCTGTCGTAGCCCATGCCCAGCACGACGTCGTCCACGTCGGCCCCCACGGCCTCGCACACCGCCGCTATGGCGTTCACGAACGAGAGCTTCGTGGCCAGGAAGGCGTTGCTGGCGTACTTGATCGTCTCGGCCGAGGCGGGGTCGG
>CAYNQN010000011.1:0-21749 GCA_964399375.1 uncultured Rhabdothermincola sp.
CCAGCGGAGAGCCGTTGATGCGGTAGATGAAAGCGCTCATGGCCTGGCGGGTGAGGGTGAGACCTGGCTGGTAGATCGGGCCTGGCTCATATCCGGTGGAAAGACCCGTGAGGTACATCCAGTTGATCTCGGCGTAGAAGGGGTGATCGGACCCGACGTCAGAGAACACTGGCACCTCTTGGGACCCGGCGACTTGGGTGGTGGCCGTGGGAGTGTTGACGAAGTTGCAGTCCAAGATCACGTCGATGGCCACGGGCACGGTGCCCACCTGGGGGACGAACACGGTCATCGAGCCCGTGGGGCGCATCTGGAACTCGATGTCGCCCTCCGTGTCCGCCGCGATGGAGCCCTGGGCTGTCATCACCAGCGGAGCGCTGGGATCGGGGATGTAGCCCTCATCTGGGTAGTTGGTCGGGAACGACCATGAACCAGTCGCTGCACCGCTTGCCTCGACGGCGATGTCGATGTCTTTCACCGAGAGGAAGGCCTCGGCTCCGAACTCAGCGGCGATGTCGACTAGGTAGTCAGGGATGACGATGGTCCACTCGAAGCTCACCGGATAGGCAGGGCCCGTCGGCTGCGTGTCGAGCACGTGTGAGGTGATGGGCGTCTCGAGGACCACGACGCCGCCGGAGGGCTGGAGGGGTCCGAGGAGCTCGAGGATCCCTCGCACGACTTCGTTGGCACCGACGCACTCCATGACCGGCAGGTCACCCGGGACCACGGTGTGGGCGACATCTGTGGAGATCGAGGCGTCCCAGTTGTCGAAGTCGTCGGGCTGGAACCTCGCGCTGAAGCTGTAGTCGCCCGTGGAGAAGTTGTTGAGAGTCACCTCTGCAACCCCGTCGATCACCGGGATGAAACCACTGATGTTGCGCTCGCCGTCTCGGAAGCGAACCGAGCCCGTCAGGTCCGACGGTGTGGTGGTTGCCGTGAAGGTGATCCCCTGGCCGATCTCTGTGGTGCCAGAGGGCTCCACGGTGAGGGTCACCGACGTGGGCTCGGCTGCTCCTGCGGGAGATGCGAAGCCGAACGTGGCTGCGACCATGCCCAGCGCCGCGATGAGAGCAAGGAACGCTCTGGTTGGTGTCTTGGTCTTGTTCATAGATGCCCCTTCCGTAGAGAGATGTGTCCCCCGCCTCGGTGAAAGAGCTCTCCCCCTCAGGGACCCTGCGCTCGGGGTGCGGCGCAGGGTCCCTGTTTTGTCAGGGAGTCGTTTCGTCAGACGACGCTGGTGGGCACGACGAGCGTGTAGCGGTAGAGGAAGGCGCTCATGGCCATGCGCGTCACCGGAAGGGTGGGCCGGAAGGTGCCCTCCGGATCGCCCGTGGAGATGCCCTCTGCCTTCATCCAGGCGATGTAGGGACAGAAGTCATCCGCTACTGGGACATCGCTGAACGGGGCCTCCGTGCAAGCCGGAGGTGCGTCTGGGCCGTTGGCGCTTCTGTAGAGGAACGCACTCATCGCTTGGCGGGAAACAGCACCGGTCGGGTTGAAGGTTCCGTCCGAGTTGCCCTGGGTGATGCCCTCATCTGCCATCCAGGCGATCTCGCCGCAAAAGTCGTTGTCGAGGCTCACATCTGGGAACGGCATCGTGGTGCACTGCGGGTCATCGCCTAGTGGAGAGCCGTTGATGCGGTAGATGAACGCAGACATCGCCTGGCGGGTGATGCTGATCGTGGGCCGGAACTCCGGGCCTGGCTCGTAGCCAGTACTCAGACCCGTCTCTGCCATCCAGGTGATCTCGTTGAAGAAGTCGTCTCCTGGGCCCACGTCTGTGAACTCATGCTCGGCCGGGCCCACCGTGACCGTGTTGGAGACCTCCGAGAGATCGGATTCACCCTCGGCGTTGTGGGCAGTGACCTTGAAGGTGTAGTCGGTGTCGGCTTCCAGACCAATGACATCGACTGTGGTCACTGCGGCGGTGACGTCCGCTACTGGGACGTCCCACTCTTCTGGCTCAACACCTGAGCTGATGTAGACGGTGTAGCCCGTGATGGGCTGGCCTCCGTCGTCTTCTGGGGCATCCCAGCTGACTGTGGCCATGAGGCCACCCGGCTCAGCGGTGATGTCCAGCGGCGGAGCAGGAACCCCTTGGGCTATGACTTCGTGCACGACCGGCTCGGAGCTCGACCCTGCGAAGTCGCTCTCGGGGTCTGGTTCGAACACAGCCACGATCTCGTGAGTGCCGGGCTCGAGATCACCGATGACGAGGACGGCTTCGCCGTCGACCAGCTCCGCTGAGCCGAGCTCGCCGTGCTCATCTTCGAAGATCACTGTGCCCACGGCGTCCTCGGGAGTCACCGTGGCCGTGAGGGTGACGTTCTCACCCTGCAGCGAGGTGCCCTCTGGGCTGACGGTCAGGACCGTCTCGGTGGGAGTGGATGGCTCGGCCACGAGGTGGGGGATGAGAAGCGAGTTGGAGCTCTCGACCAGCGGGCTCGACGAGGTGAACACCGCGGAGAGCTGGTGCTCGCCTTCGGCGAGGTCGAAGATGAGCATGCTCGCCACGCCTCCGGCCAACGGTGCCGTGCCCAGCGAGGTCTCACCGTCGAAGAACTCAACGGTGCCAACGGCTTCACCTGGTGACACGTGAGCTTCGAGCAGCACGCCCTGACCAGGCTCAGAAGTGCCCGACGGCGTGACCGACAGAGTCGTCTCGGTGTCGATCGTCTCACCATCAGCGAGGACCGTCACGATGAACGACTCGGATGACGCCGACTGGTAGAGCGAAGGGCTGTTGGGGGTGTAGGTACCCCAAACCTCATAGGTGCCAGCAGGCAGACCCGGCGCGTTACCGATTGCGGGGAACCCGGACTGAGCCGTCGACGGGATCGAAGCCCGACCACGGTCGGTCGCCCCGGTACCGGCCCGGACGCCCGCCGCACCCAACGCAGTGATCTCGGCGGTGGCGGTGTTGCGGGCGACGTAGTCAACCTTGCCGCCGTTGGGGTTACCCGAGCCGACATAGGAGACGTAGCCGTCGAGGCCCCACGGCGTGTTCGCCGGGATCGGCTCGCTTGCCGTCAAGACGGGCGGGTTCGCAGCACGGTTCGGCGCGGCGGCTGTGATCTCCATATCCATTGGGATCGGTCCCGTCGAGGCCGGGTTGACGACCTCGTAGGGAACGACGATCTGGGAGGGAGCGAACCCCTGGTTGCTCGATCCGAACCACGGCAGCCCGTCTGGGGCTCGTCGACCAGGGTCGAAGTCGACGAGCAGCTCACCAGGTCCGACTTGGTTCGTGAAGACGCTGGAGATTTCCACCACGCCTCGACCGCGGGCGTCAAGTGCGACAGACGCTATCGAGGCACCTCCGGCGTCATAACCAAGCCTCGCCGCCGAGAAGGGACCAGTGCTGGCGACCACTGCCGGATCGATCTGGATCTCAACCCAACCTTGCTGGCCCAGCGGTATCTGACCGGTGCCCCTGGTGCTGTCAGAAACGATGCTCAGCTCGGTGGGTATGGCCTCGCCCACCACCGTGTGGGACATCCGCTCGGAGAACGCGGGGGTCCAACCCCATTCCGAAGCGATGCTCGGAACGAACACGGCTTCCAGTTCGTGCAGCCCAGGAGCCAAGGCTGTTTCGGTGACATAGGTGCCATCGCTGGAGCTGGAGACTTGGATGGTACTCAGCGATGCCGTGATGGGGATCTGCTGCTCGGTAACTTCCTCGAGGGTGCGATCATATATGCGGATCTCGCCCGCAAGATTTGCAGCTCCCGGTGCCGTGTTGGGGGCGGGGTCAAGGGTCAGCGTGAGGGTGACCGGTTCGGTGACCTGCGCCGCCTCAGGGACGTCGAGGGTCAACGTCGGCGTCACCTTCGCGATCGCCGGTAGCACCGTGTACGGCGCGGAGGCCGATAGAGCGCTCGTCGCCAGGTTGTTCTTCTGGGCATTCGAAGGCACGAAGCGTGCTTGCAGATCCAGGTCGCCCTGCGGGAGAGGCGCAAGTCCGGTGGCGGGCACAGTCAGATTCGCGGTCCTCGTAACCCCCGAGGAGCTGGCATTGGCACTTCCTACGAGCCCTCCGTTTGCATAGAACTCGATCGTGCCAATCCCACCGAACGGGAGGCTGGACCCGCCAACTCGTTGCATGGTCGCGGAGAGCGTGACTGGCTGGCCAAAGGAAGCCCCTCCAGCTGGGTTCACCGAGACCGAACCGATGATCTCGGTGGCAGCTCCCGCAGCGGGCGGCGTCAGATCAAGCGAAAGAGCCGTCGCCCCACCGGAAAGGACGGAGCCGACCTGCATCGCACGCGAGATCCCGCCCCCGTCGATACATGAACCGGTCGCCGGGAAGGAGATGGGGAACCCAGCTCCGTCCAGCTCCAGCGGTCCGCTGGTGCCATCACGATCGCCGGTGAGCTCGACGTCGAACGGTCCGACCGAACAGGTGGACGCGAACGACCTCGTGCCTGCGCCATCGTCGAAGTCGGCCTCGGAGACCACGAAGAACATCGATGCCGACATGTTCGCCTCGGCATCTGATCCAGCAGCGATCGAGCCCTCAGTCAGCCCGAGAACCGCAAGCTGACCCGTGATCGACCCACCACCGGAGACGGGCAGAGTGCTCTGAGGGAAGTAGAGCACTCCCTGGAGGGTCTGCATGCCTCCACCATCGGTGCGAAACGGGCTTGTTATCTCTGATGCCGGCGGGACTGCTCCCGAAGCCCCGTTAAGCCCGATGCTCCCGGTGACGACCCTGTCGACTGTGTCGGTGCCAGTGCCCAGTGGGGTCGGCAACATCACCAGGGGCGCCTTGCCGGAGCCGGGGAAATAGGTGGTGTCCCCGCTGTATGCAGCCCGAAGTTCGTAGCCACCCCAGGGCTCAAACGTCGTAAAATCGGCGGAACCGTCAACGAGCGGCCGCGTCTCGAGCAGTGCCCCGTCGACAAACAGGGACACCTCGCCAGACGGATCCGATCCACCGCCGAGCTGGTCCACAGAAACAGACACGAGCCCGGATCGAGGCGTGTTGACTGCCGAGCCGACGAACGTCGTCGGAGTCGGGATCGCCGCAACTGTTAACTGCACCGGTTCCCGGTTGGCGGGGTTCGTAACAGTCACAGCCACCGGCTCAGATGTCGAAGTGTCGAAGCCCGGCGACCCCAGGAAGCTCGCTGTGATCTGGCGCTGCCCCACGTTGTTCAGCGTCGCCACGAGATCAGCCGTGCCGTCCTCGTCGAGCTCGGCGAAGCCCAGCACTGTCGCGCCGTCGTTGAATCTCACGGCGCCGTTCGGAGCGGTGACGGTCGCAGTCAGGTTCGCCTGGTAGCCGCCGGGAAGGACCGTCGGGTCCACCGTCAGCTCGGTGGTGGTGGGCTGGGTCTCGCCCCCGCCCGACACGATCGCCGTCTGGGACAGAAGAGGCGCCGGAATCTCACCTTCGGGCCAGCAGGTGACATCTGCGTTGGCCTTGTCGTTCAGCGCGAGGAAGGTGTAGCCCGAGGTGTCGTCGTTGAATCCCGACATGCGGGTCGCGACGTTGGATCCCACTGCTCCGGTCGCCTGGACAACGACGTCGATCGCCGGGAGCTGGAAGGGCGTGACGTTGTCGGGAAGCGACGGGTTCTTCAAGACCTGCGGCACGCGCATCACGATCCGAGACGGCGAGAAGCTGGAATCCACCGACACCGTCGGCGTGCCCGAGACGTTCGACCAAGTGCCAGGCACGATCGACACGCTCTGCACCTGCGAGTTCGTCGGCAGGTTGTACATGAAGCGGATGTCTTGGAGCCCGAGTACCGTCACGAGCCCGACGATGTCGTTGAAGGTCGTGTCGGGCAGCAGGCCAGGAGTCGGCTGGAGCCGGATCGTGAAGGTCTCATCGGGTGCAACCTGAGTGGGCGCCGTCACCGTCACGCCCAACAGCTCACGCTGAGGCTGGGCGAACCCTCCTGCGCGACCGAGGCAGTCGTTCCACCACTCCTTGGTCGACGTAACCCCAGGAGGGGGGTCCTGAGCGCCAGCCACAGATGGGGGCGGGACAGCCAGCGCGAGCAGCGAGCCCACCATGGCCAGCACCAGAAGTGCCACGACGGCGGTTCGCCGTCCCGGAAGCATGGTGGCGCCTCGCCACCTCTTCACATGTGCGGACGCGGCCGCGCCGCGCGCACCTCTACCCAACGATGAACTCATCGAACCCCCCTGATCAACTGACTTGCCTATGGACCTGACCGAAAGAACTGACTGCTGAAAGTGCCGATGGCCGGGGCGACGCCCGACCTCTCACGGGCTCACGGGTGTGTGCCGTTCGTCTGAGACCCCGAATGACCGGCGGCCGCCTTGCGCTCGCGCAGTGTGCTGGCGAGCTGGACGATTCCCTGGCGCTCGGCCTCCGACTCCCGGAAGGCGATGGAGATGGGCATGACCCACCCGGGAGCGTCGACTGGGATCTCCACCAGGAGGCCCTCGGCGATCTGGGGATCGAGCACCGACTGGGGCCCGATCTGCACGCCCTCGAAGCCGTTGTGCGCCACCGCATCGACCGAGCCCCTCGCGGCCACCGAGAGCGACATCAGGTCGGCCAGCAACAGGGGCTGGCCCTGCTGGGTGAGCGAGTGCCCCACCGGCGCAGCCACCTTCAGGGCATCGGAGAAGAGGAGCTCCGCCACCACCTTCACCCGCTGGTAGCTCGCGGGGTCCTCGACGACGGCTGGGCTGGAGGCCGCATCGTCGCCGTCGCCCGACGAGCCCGGCGAGCCCGGCGAGCCGGTCCGCTTGCGCCGCTTCTGCTTCAGCGGGGCCTTCCTGGGCTGGTCGAGGTTGTTGAACACGCCGATGGCGGCGTCGATCTCGTTGGCCAGCAGGGAGGCGACGATGGCCTCGGTGCTGTCGTCGGTCAGCTCGACCCTGATCGACTCGTCCTCGGCGGCGGGGTCGAGCAAGGACTGCACCGCGTTGGAGATGTTGCGCTGGAGGGCCACCCGCACCAGGTCGTCGCCCCCGATGACGCCGATGGCCTCGTCGAGCAGGGACAGGCTCTGGGTGGCATAGGGAAGGAGCCGGAAACCCGCAGCCGTGGGAGCCATGCCGTGGGGGAGGCGCTCGAACAGCTGGGTTCCCAAGCGCCCTTCCAAGCGGCGGATGCGCTCGGAGGTCGATTGCTGTGTGACCCCAAGCTTCTTCGCAGCCCGAGATACAGAGCGTTCGTGAGCCACGAGGATGAACGAACGCAGATCGTCGATGTTCAGTGGCATGAGAACCCCCCTCCTGCCCCGATAGCTCACCTTGTGGTTGGTACAAAGAAACTGTACCTCCCCCCCAAGATCTCATGCAATAGACCCCCACGACTAGACTTGTCGCTATTACATGTTGATTAAATAGCTATCTACACAGTTTGTCTGGGCACTTAGGTTGAGGGGTTCTAGTTATCACCTGTTGCAACGCCAGAGGCCCGTGATCTAGGTACAAGTCTGTGGCAGCCATCAGCCACTTAGCCGCTGGTGGCCGAGTTCCTCAACGAATTTCCGTTATCGCCTTCGGCTTCCCGATGAGGCACCAAGGAATCCCGACAGAGATGAGCTGAGCGGATCATCCTGTAGGTAAGAATTTTTCAAGCCTTCGCCGAAGGCCCCCCGACCAGGGGTTTCTCCTCGGCGACGCTCCGGCGACCGTCGGATAACCTCCGGCGATGACCGACGCCGGCGTCGACAAGGCCATGGACGAGATCTTCGGCGAGCACATGGACGCCGAGATCGCAGGCGACCTGCACAAGGTGCTGGCCACGATGGCGGCCAATCCCCACCTCGTGAACGTGCCCACCATGGTGGGAGGAGCAGGGCGAGAAGGGGTCCGGGACTTCTACGCGAACCGGCTCATCGGGCAGTTCTTCCCGCCCGACGTGGAGTTCAACCCGGTCTCGCGCACCCACGGCGACGGGCGACTGGTCGACGAGGTGATCATCTCGTTCACCCACACCACCAAGATCGACTGGATGCTCCCGGGGGTGGAGCCCACCGGCAAGCACGTCTCGGTGGCGTTCGTGGTCGTCGTAGGCGTGGAGGGCGGCAAGGTCTCCTACGAGCACATCTACTGGGACCAGGCGACCGTCCTGGTGCAGATCGGCCTGCTCGACCCGACCGGCCTACCGGTCGCCGGGGCCGAGGCGGCAGCGAAGGTGCTGGACCCGACGATCCCCGGGCCCCACTTCTAGGCCACGACCGAGGTGGCCCGTCGTCGCCTCGGCGGGATCACAGCGGCAGAAGGCGGCATCGAAGGTGCTGGACCCGACGATCCACACCCGCACTTCTAGCAGGCTGTCGGTACAGTTTAATGTTCCTTCTAACGAACATTAATGGTATTGTAGTTCGTTACATCGAACATTAATAGTGGAGGTGGTTACGATGGCGCGGCGTGTCGTATTTCGCGTCCAGCGCGCCGGGGTGGAGCTCGGTGGGAACTTGCGGGCATGGCGCAAGCTCCAGGGTCTGACGATCGAGCAGGTCGCGGAGAGGGCAGGGCTCACCCGCCAAACCGTTGGCCGGCTCGAGCGAGGTGAGATCACCGTTGGCCTGGATGTCGTGCTGAACGTGGCACGGGCTCTGGGTGTCCTCGAGACCCTCGTCAGTGCGCTGGACCCGCACGAGTCTCCACTCGGCCGCGCTCGGGCCGACCAAGCGCTGCCGAAGCGAGTCCGGCCATGAGCACCATCCCCGTCGGGGTCCATCTGGACCTGGACGGCACCACCGCGGCGGTCGGCACGGCGTACGTGACGACGAGCAGGGGTGTGACGACCACGGTGTTCGACTACGAACCTGGATATCTCGCCGGTGATCTGTGGTCGATCAGCCCAGACCTTCCCGTCGCGCAACAGACCGCTAGGACGAACGGCCTTCCTGGAGCCATGTCGGATAGCGCTCCGGACCGCTGGGGTCGCAACCTCATCGAGAGGAACATCCGAACGGAGGACCGCTCTGCCGGTAGAACTCCTCGAACCGTGACCGAGGTGGACTTCTTGCTCGGGGTTTCCGACGTGACCCGCCAAGGAGCGTTGCGTTACACGGTCGGCGACGACCAGACGTTCCTGGCTGACCGCATGGACGTGCCAAAGCTGATCGACCTCCCGATCCTCCTCCATGCGTCCCGTCAAGTCGGTCGGGACGCGGACAGTTCGGCGGCGATCAAGACCCTCCTGGATGCAGGGTCAGGTTCTCTTGGCGGTGCTCGCCCTAAGGCCTCGGTGACCGATGGCGGGCAGCTGCACATCGCCAAGTTTCCCCACGATGGCGACAACTGGAACGTCATCGCATGGGAGATGACGGCGCTGGATCTGGCAGAGCAGTGTGGGCTGCGCGCGCCCAAGCACCAATTGGTTCCCCTCGGCCCAGACCAGGCTCTTCTCCTCGCACGCTTCGACAGGGACGGTGCGCGACGCATCCCGTACATCAGCGCCATGACAATGCTCGGTGTCCCCGATGGGAGCCACTCCGACTACATCGATCTGGCCGAGGCGCTCATGGATCACGGCAGCGACGTTAAGAATGACCTTCGAGAACTGTGGCGCAGGATCGCTTTCTCCATCGTGATCAACAACACCGACGATCACATGCGCAATCACGGATTCCTCTGGAGCAGAGGCGGTTGGAAGCTGTCACCCCTGTTCGACGTTAACCCGAACCTCGATCCAGGAGCTGAGCGCGTCACAAGCATTCTCGGCGCCACCTCACACCCTGAGACCCTCAACGCGCTCAAGGCGTCGATCGACATCTTCGAGCTCAGCGCGAGGGAGGCCAATGATCACCTCATGGAAATCCGACAGGCCGCGTCAGCGTGGAAGTCGACCGCCGTTCGACATGGCGTCGTGTCAGCGGAGATCGATGCGTTCGAGGCTGTTTTCACGCGGTCATAACGGCCCGTCAGGAGGTGGTGGGTGTGCCTCCAGCTGCGAGGCCGAGCTCCTTGCGGAGCCCCTTGGCGAGCTGCGAGGTCACCAGCGACGGCAGGAAGCGCTGGAGCCGGTAGAGGAGCTTGGCCTTCCCGGGCAGCACCATGGCCTGGTCGGTACGCACCGCCTTCACGATGAGCTCTGCCAGCTGAGGCGCCGTGATGGCGGGGGCCGTGGCCAAGAGGTAGCGGCGGGTGGACATGCCAGGGGTGGCCGAGGGCGTGTCGAGCATGGGCGTCTCAACCGCCGCAGGGCACACCACGGTGACGCCTACGCCCAGACGCGCCGCCTCGGGGCGCAGGCTCGCAGCGAGGCCCACCACCCCGTGCTTGGCCGTCGCGTAGGGAACGAGCATGGGCGAGCCCACCAGGCCCGCCAGCGAGGCCATGAGCACCAGAGAGCCCGAGCCGGCCGCCGACATCACGGGGTAGGTCGCCCGCACCGTGTTGATGGTGCCGTGGAAGGTCACGTCGAGTGCCTGGTCCCAGTCGGAGTCGGCGAGGTCGCCGACCAGCCCCGGCCTGCCTCCCCCGCCGGCGTTGGCCACCACCACGTCGAGCCTGCCGTGATCCGCCACGACCTTCCCCACGGCAGCCCGCACGGCTGCGGCATCGGTGACGTCCAGATCGATGTCTGCACCCTTGCCCGGCAGGTCCGACCCCACGACCACGGCGCCCTCGCGCCGGAAGCGCTCCGCGAGCGCCGAGCCGATCCCGCCGGCGGCACCGGTGACGAAGACGATCGCACCGTTCAGGTCCACTGCTGATGCCATAACCAATCCTTCCTCTCAGTGCTCACCGTCGAACGATCGAACAATCGAACAATCGAACGATCGAACGAACGTAGCCGCCCACTCACCAGCTGCTCTTGTACGTGTGGCCACCGAACTTGTTGATGTGCACGCGTATGGAGCAGCCGTCGTCCTTGCCCGTGTTGATGGAGCACTCGAGGCTGCCGGACCCTCCCGACACCGAGACCTTGCCCTTGATCTTCAACGCAGCGCTCTCGGGCTTGTTCACCTTCATCGAGAAGTCGAGGTCGACCTGGAACTTGGGATGGCGGCTGTAGCGGTGGAAGAGGTGCTTCCACGAGGTCTTGCGCTCGAACTTGAACCCGACGCCACCGGAGATCTTGCCCTTGGCGGAGTCGTAGTCGAGGTCGAAGCGGTACGACTTGCCGCCCTTCATGTAGTCGAACTCGATGTGCAGGACCTTCAGCACGCCGCAGTCGAGGGCGATGTCGCCGTCGAAGACGTAGTGCTTGCCGCCCATCGACATGTCGCCGTCGGTCCCCGCAGCGAACGAGGCGCACGCCCCGGCCCCGAAGGGGACGTAGAGATCCTGGTAGTAGTTGAACTCGTCGACGTCGAAGCTGCCCCCGACCAGCTTCCAGTCGGTGACCGAGACATCTCCCTTCATGTGCAGCCGGTCTGGTTCCTCCGCGTGCTCCGGGTCTGGCCCCACCGACAGCTCGAAGTCGCCGTAGAACTCGCCCATGGGCAGCGAGAAGTCGCCGATGAAGCCCACGTACGAGCTGGCCGCCGAGATGTCCACCAGCAGCTGCATGGTGTGGTACTCGGTACCCGCCAGCACCAGGTCGTGAACCGCCATGTCGGTGTAGAAGGTCGGCAGGTCGTTGTCGTCCCGGCCGATCTCGAGGTCGAGGTGGATGGTCGAGTCACCCAGCTCGGTGTCGAAGCCGAGGCTCGCCCCCGGGGCCACCACGTAGTCGCCCACCTCGCAACCCCTGGGAGCGAAGCCGAGCATGAACCTGGAGGTGGAGAACACCCCACCATCAATCTCGAGGCGGGTGTTGGTGCCGGTGCCGTCGAAGCCGAAGGCCATGCAGGGCTCGGCACGGCTGACGTTCAGCGTCATGTCGGCCTTGAGCCAGTCGGTGCCCACGAGCACGCCGGGCATCTGCGTGGGGTCGAAGTAGAGCGTGCCGCCCACACCCAGGCCCGGGGACCCGTTGACGACGGTGATCTGCGCGGTGAGCGACCACAGGTGCGCTCCCTTGATGCCGAAGGCGTCGTCCCAGAGGTAGGCGTAGCCGGTCTCGGGGTGAGGCAGCGGCGTGGTGATGCCGTCGGGATCACCCAGCGGCTCCTGGCCGATGGTCACGCTGTCGACGTCGAGGCCCACCCCGAGATCGTCGACGAGGACCTGCGTGCGCAGGGCCGTCTGGCCGTCGTGCGTGACGTGCACGGTCAGCGAGACCTTCTTCCAGTCCTTCCCTGCCGTGAAGTCGGCGGTGGCAGCGTCGTCGGCGCCTCCCCCGGTGGCGGCCAGGCGGAGCTTGCCGGCTACGTCCCCACCGTCGGTGGAGCGCACGTAGGCGCTGACGGTCTGGCTGGTCCCGTTGGCCACGTTCCCGGGGGTGTCGAGCTGGATCCCGCCCTCCGAACCGCTCTGGCGCGAGACCGTGACGTAACCGTTGCCCGACTCGGCGCGCTCGCCGCTGTTCACCTGGGTCTGGGTGACCTGGGCTCCCCCGGGTGCGTAGGTGGTCCAGGTCTCGTCCTGCACCTTCACGTCGTCGACGTAGAGCTCGACCCCGGGGGTGTCCACCGTCAGCGCGGCGCGCATCGACGAGTGCGAGCCGCTGATGGGAAGGCGCACGCTCACCTGCTGCCAGGAGCCGTCGGCCACGAAGCCGGAGGTCGCCTCGGCGCCACCGCCACCCTGGGCGGTCACCCGGAACTGGCCCTGCACCGGCGCGCCCGACGGCGAGCGCACCCATGCGCTGCCCGCGTAGATCGCACCCGGGACGGGCGCGTGGGCGATGCCGTGGGAGATCCCGCTGCCCGCAGGGCCCTGCGTGCGCAGCACCATGAGGCCAGAGCTGTCGTGCGCCTGTTCGGGGTCCTCGTAGACGACGGCGGAGACCGAGCCTCCCGAAGCGGTGTCGACCGTCCACGGGTCGTCCTGGATGATGACGTCCTGGGTGACGGTGATCTGGTCGACGTCCAGCTCGCCCGCCTGCGACAGCTCCACGGAGGGCTGGAGAGCCGTGTTGGCCTTCGTGGCCTCCAGCGTGACCTCGACGTGCTGCCACTCGGCGGTCGCGGTGAAGGGCACCGACGCCGCCTCGCCGGCTATTCCCGCGGCGCCCAGCTCCAGCCGGCCTGCCAGGGCCGTTCCCTTCGTCGAGCGCACGTAGGCCTGCACGGTGTAGGAGGAGCCGGCGGTCACGTTCGCCGGGCTCACCGCGGTCACCCCGGCACCGGGGCCGGAGCTGCGGACCCGCATGTAGCCGGGACCGCTCGCCGCAGAGCCGTCGAGCATCACGACCTCGTCCACGATCACCCCCGCAGGCGCGTAGGGCACCCACGTGGGAACGGCTCGCAGGGCGACGTCGTCGATGAGCAGGGGGCTGCCGAGGGTCGAGATGTGAACCGAGGTGCGCAACGCATCCACCCCACCCGGATCCACCGGCACCGTCACGTAGACCGGCTGCCACTCACCGGCGGCGGTGAACGGGGTGCTGCGCGAGGTACCGCCGCCGCCCTCGACCGCCAGCTCGAGGGAACCGCTCACGCTGGCACCCGTGGCCGAGCGCACCCACGCTAGGGCCGTGTAGAGCGTCGCCTCCTCATCTCCTTCTGCGGTGCTCGACACGCTCCCCGGTGCTCCGGTGGCCTGCGCCTCCATGTAGGAGCTCCCGCTGTGGGCCTTGGCCGGGTCGGACCAGACGGCCGCCTGGACGATGCCGCCGGGATTGGAGGCACCCACCCACGGCTGGCGCTGGGTCAGCCCTTCCAGGTGCAACGACACGTCGTCCACGTCGATCATGGCGCCCGGCGTGTCGTTCTGGACCACGACGGCCAGGTTGGTGGCCGGCTTGGTCACGGTGAGCGTGGCGGTCACCTCCTGCCACGCGCCGGTGGCCGTGAAGGGAGTCGACGCCGATTCGGCCCCCGTGGTCGCCTGGAAGGACCCGGTGGCCGAGCCCGCCGGCGCCTTCACCCAGGCCTTGGCCACGTACGTGCTGCCGACGGTGGGGGCCACGTTCGTCCAGTACGACGCGCTCTGGGCCTTGCCGGCGGGGTTCTGGGTGCGCAGGTAGCCAGAGCCGCTGTGGGCCCCCGCGGGATCGTCGAGCACCCGGGGCCAGGGGCCGACGTTGCTGCCCTTGTAGACGAAGAAGTTGTCGACGCGATGACCGATGGAAGAGCCGTTGCTGCTGTCGACCTGTCCGAAGACGCCGGCGCGGTTGCCCGAGGGCATGCTCACGGAGTTGCTGTAGATCTCCTCCTCGGTGTCGATCCGGGTGACGCTGGCTGTGACCTTGGCGCCGGCCGCCGTGAGCCGCACCCGGTGCCAGGCGTCGCGCGCCAGGATCGGCATGCTGTCGTCGCTCGAGATCTTGACCTTGTCGCCCTTGTCGATCCTGTAGAAGCCGCCGTTGTCGTTGGCGCTCTGGACGCGGAACAGGTAGCCGGTCTCGTTCGGCGTGGAACCGGTGAGCCAGTAGCCCATGTCGAGCATCTCCCGGCTGCCCGACTCGGGGAAGTAGACGTCGTAGGAGATGTCGAAGTCGCCCGACACGTCTCCGTAGGAGCCCTTGTTGAACTGCCAATAGCCCTTGTCGCCGTCCGACCGGAGCGAGGAGACCGGGTTGCCGTAGTCCGACACCAGCGCGACCTGCGAACCCGAGAGCGTGATGGGCGGGAGGGAGTCGAAGGTCGATCCGGTGGCCACCCAGGCCGCCGTCGGGTCCTGGGGCACCGAGGTGCCCTCCCCCGAGACCACGACGTCGTCGACGTACGCGAACCCCAACGAGGTGCGCACCCCGATCGCCAGGCGCAGCGCCGTGTGACCCGTGCCGGTCACGGGCAAGGTCACGCTGAACTCCTGCCACTGGTCGGTGGGCGTGACGACGACCCCCGCGGTCTCCTCTGTACCACCCCTGGCGGTGAGTCGCAGACCGACATTGCTCGAGATGGACGACCTGAGCCACACCTTCGCCGTGTAGGTGGCGCCCTGCTCCGGGGCAGCCAGGTCCCGATAGACGTAAGAGGTCCCGTCGGAGCGATCGGCCAGGAACAACGACCCCATGCCGCTGTGGACGAGGCTCTCGTCCTCCACCACCAGCGCGTTGAGGCTCGCTGGCGTGGTCGGACTCGCCCCCCAACCGATCTCTTGGAGGGATATGTCGTCGACGTAGAGCTCGACGCTCGCGGCGCTCAAGCCCGTGAAGCCCATGCGCAGGCCCGTGTGGCCCGACTTGGTGATGGGCAGGGTGACGCTGTAGCGGGTCCACAACGACTCGGTGCCGGGCGATCCCGCTGCAACGAACGTCGAGGCCACCTCGCGCGTGCCTCCCTCGGTCTCGAGGACGAGCTGGCCGCTGATCGTCGCACTGGCGCGGATGTAGGCGGTGTACGTGTACACCTGGCCGGCCTCGGGCGCCTCGGCGCTGGTACCGACCATGGACCAGTTCGACGTCGGCGAGCTCATGGCCAGGTACTGGTTGCCGGTCCTGGCCGAACCCGGATCGAACCGCACGGCCTGGCGCGACGCAGCCCCGGAGATCACGTGGAAGTTGTCCAACCGGTGCCCTGCGCTGGTGCCGTGGTTGGTCTTGAGCTGACCGAAGACACCACTGCGGTTGCCGGAAGGCATCGTGTCGGTGCGGTGGTAGACCTGCTCGCCAGTGTCGAGGCGCTCGATCGTGGCCGTGACGGTCGAGCCCACCGCCACCAGGCGCACCCGGTGCCAGACCTCGCGCTTGAGCGAGGAGTTGCCGTCATTGGAGATCCGATCGCGGCTGCCCTTGTTGATCTTGTAGAAGCCGCTCGGGTTGTTGCTGCTCTCGACGCGGAACAGATACCCGGTGGCGTCGTTGTTCCCGTCGTTGCCCGTGTTCCAGAACCCCATGTCGAGCATGTCCCGGCTGCTCGAGGAGGGGAAGTACACGTCGTAGGAGATCTCGAAGTCGCCCACGACGTCGCCGTAGGTGCCCTTGTTGAAGATCCACCACTTCTCGTTCCCGTTCGACTTGAGCGACTTGCCCGGGTTGCCGTAGTCGGACGCCAGGGCGACGTCAGAGCTGTTCGACCGCTTGATCGACGGAAGGACCTCGAAGTCCGTGCCCGTGGTGGAGCGCATCCAGGGCCGGTCGGTGTTGGGGACGTCGACCACCACCGGCGAGCTCACGAGATCGAAGCTCAGGGCGTCCACCTGGACCTTCGCTCCCCCCTGCGACGGGTTGACGGTGACGGTGAACATCCCCCGGCACCCCTGGCCCGTGATCGGGAGGGTGAACTTCCTCCAGGTTCCGTCGACCGTGTAGGTGTTGTTGGTGCTGGAGGTCGACTGGGTGGAGCACCCCGGCGCCGTGCCCTTCTGGTCGACGAACAACATCACCGACCGGCTGCCGGAGTCGGGCGTCCTCATCCACGCCGAGAGCTCGTAGGTGGCGCCCTGGGTGGTGGGCCAGTGGACGTCCTGGAACATGCCCGAGCCCGAGATGACCACGTTGCCGGAGGCGGCGCCGTTGCGGACCTCCATGACGTAGTCGCCCTCGTCCTCGGTGGGCGCGGTGGCCGAGAGCACGCCCATCGTGTAGCTGCTCGTCAGCGTCCACCCCGTGGTATCGCCGGTCTCGAAGTCGCCGTTCATCACGACGTTGGTGTCCTCGAGGTCGCCGTTGGGCAAGAGGTTGCCCGCCTCGCCGCCCTCGAAGTCGCCCTCGGGGAAGAGCTGCCCGCCGACGCCCTCCTCGAAGTCGGCGTTGGGGACGAGGTTCTCCGAGGGCACCGCGTCCTCGAAGCTGCCGTTGGTCAGCAGGGAGGGATCGGGCTTGGTGTCGAAGGCGCCGTCGAGCAACGAGTCGTAGGTGGGCTCGAAGTTGCCGGAGGGCAGGAGCGTGGGGATCTCGAACCCGCCGTCGGGGTCCTCGTTCACGGCTCCCTTGGCGCTCAACCGAACGACGATCTCGCTGGAGCCCCCTCCCGCCTCCACGCCCACGAAGGCCGAGACCGGGAAGTGGTTGCCCGACATGGAGACGGTGGCGTCGGCCCCCAGGCCCAGGGCGAACTGATCGCCGTCCTTGCCGATCTCCACGCTGACGCTGTCGAGCGTGAAGCCTCCGCTGCGCATGGACACGTCGATGTGGCCCAATAGGTAGAAGTCGGTGCCCTCGAACCAGCCGGTGGCGCCGATGGAAGCCTCGGAGTCGGCGTTGCCCGTGGCCTTCATCAGCTCCGCCGGGATGTGCATCTCGGCCGTGAGGTGGTTGCGCTCCTTCGTCAACGGCAGCTCGATGCCCGAGATGACGAGCGAGGGCTCGAAGTCGAGATCGGTCCATCCGAACCCCTGGAGCTCGATGTTGCCGATGCGCACACCGTTGTGCTCGCCGGAGTCGTCGATGTCACCGCCCGTGCCCACCTGGCCGATCACGATTCCCTCGGGGCTCCACGAGACGCAGCCGCCGCTCTCCACCGTGTCGATGTCGGGTATCTCCACCTCGAAGTGGCCGCAGAACTCCAAACCGAAGTCGTTGTTCGACGAGCGCAGATCGGGCATCTCCAGGTTGGCGTCGAAGGTGTCGCTTCGCTGCCCCTTCCACATCGTGAAGTAGGAGTCCGAGATCTCCACCGGCCCGAAGGTGATGTCGTCGGGGCCCGCCTCGAAACGTGCCCAAGAGCCGTCGCTGAGGAACGCCCCCTCCAGCCACATGTCGGGGATGTCGTCGGGGAAGGTGATCTCCCCGTCGTGGAAACCGACGAAGACGCCCTCGGTCTCGGGGCAGTACTCGTCGAGGGGGCAGTCGGTTCCCAGCGTGAACCCGGTGGTGATCGTGACCCCTGGGGTCACGTCCTCCCAGCTCACCTCGGCTATGTCCACGTTCCAGGTGAGCTCACCTTCCTCCGAGGTGATCGTGCCCGAGAAGTCGTCGACGCCGATCGTGAGGCCCGCCATGCCGGGCGGGCTCCAGGGCTCGCCCTGGATCGTGGCCACCGTGAGGACCCAGTCATCCTCGTCGTCGTAGACCACGGTGCCTTCCAGGGTGAACGAGTCGTTCTCGCTCAGCTGGATCTCCATCTGGCCCGAGAACGTGTTGGAGTCACCCTCGGCGGTGGGTGTGGCGGCGGCGAACACCAGCGTCTGTGCACCGCTCTCTGAGCCTGCCTGCATGGCGGCCGACGCGTTGGCGCTCCTCAGGCCGATGTTCCCGCCGACGAAGCGCGCTCCTCCGCCGATCTCGATCGATCCGCCGTCGACGCCGGCGATGTCGCCCGACATCGACCAGGAAGGCTCGGTGAGCCCGACACCGTCGACCACGTACCCAGCGCTCAGGTAGGAGCCCTCGAAGGGGACCTTGGCGCCGGCGAAGGTGAGCCAGCCGCCCACCTCCAGGGCGAACACCGACGACGAGTCGATCACGCCTTGGAGCTGCAGCTTGCTGGAGCCATTGATCATCGAGTAGTTGACCGTGAGCGAGGTGCTCAGGCCGGACTGCTCGCCGGAGAAGCCGATGCGCACGGCGAGCTGCGACTCCCACCCGTCGGGCATGTCGACGAGCAGCTCGCCCTTGGCCGTGAGCAGGACCGAGCCGTCGACCTTCCCGTTGTCGAACGCGATCGCCCCCGACGTCACGCCGAAGTCGATGTCGGTGGGCACCCCGAGGATCGATCCAGATGCCTCGTCGACCGTGACCCTGAAGCTCTGCGCGCCCCTGAACAGGAGCGCCCCGGTCATCTCGAGGTCCTCGTCGGTCAGCTCCATGGGGCTCGTGAGGTTCCAGGCGACCCGGCCGCCCTGGCTCTTCAGCTCACCGGTGATCCCACCGGTGTCGGCCGACAGGGAGGAGAACCCGGCGGGCGTCCAGGTGCTCGGCGACGCGCCGCTGGCCCTCAGCTCCCAGTTGGCCTCGTCGAGGTAGGTGAGCTCGGTGTCGACCACGAGAGGGCTCGATCCGCCCAGCTCGAGCCGGACGGAACCGGTGACACCGGGATCGGCCTCGCTCATCCCCACGGAGATGCTCGTCACGGGGACGCCGTCGATCAGGCCACCGCCCCCGGAGCCGTGGATCGACCAGTGGTGCTCGGGTCCCTGGGCGCCGGCGCTCCCCTGGTAGGTGCCGACCAGCACGATCTGGGAGCCGGCGAAGTTCACGCTGCCGTCGACCGTCAGCGAGTAGCTGCCGTCCGGGGCGACGGCGCCGACCATGGTGATCTGGTTGGCGCCGCGGGAGTTGGTGACCCGCACCTCGCCCACCAGGTCGCTGCCCCCCTGGGTCACCAGCAGGACGGCCGACATGTCCCAGCCCGGGACGGCGTTCGGGTGCCCTGGCAGTGCCACCACCACGTCGGCCGTCGAAGCGCCCCCGATGGAGGCGATCTGGCCGGAAGCCTCCCCCACCCCGACACCGGCGAGGCTCCCCTCCGCCCCGTCCACGGCGATCGACCAGTCGTCGCCGTCGACCAGGTCGTAGTACCCGTGGAGGGTGATGCCCCCGGGACCCGCCAGGCTCACGCGGTCGCCTACGGCCTTGTCGTTGTCGTCGTGGGGATCGGACACGCCACCCGTCGAGGTGGCCGAGGCCGTCCCACCCCCACCGGAGGAGGCCGGCGGCGTGGAGACCGTGGTGGTGCTGGTGGTGGAGCTCTGGGGGGCTGCTACCTCTGCGGGTGGGTCTCCCCCGTCGGGCGCACCGTCTCCCCCACCGCCTGCGAGCACGGCCCACGAGACGCCGACTGCCACGAGGGCGACGACGCAGACCGAGCCCAGCGCGGCCGCTGCCGGATGGCTCATCAGCCATTGCTTCATCGCTTCATCGCTCCCATTGGCAAACCAGACGGCTGGATCTCAACGGCTGAGTTTCTCACTCGCTTCGCTCAGCCTAATAAATTGACACTAGTTGTGTCAATATATGGCTACCCGCGAGTATCCGTCTCGATCAGCCGAGTTTCCAGTCACCTCTAGCTGGGAGGTTGTTGGGGGGCTGCTGGGGAGCAGGGACGAGGGCGCGAGCCGATCAGGATGCTCGATCGAGCTCGCCAACGCTCGCCGTCGAACCGCTTAGCGTTTTAGCGCTTTAGCGCTTGCGCACCTTCACACCGACCATCACGGCGGTGCCGGTCAGCAGGAGCAGGCCGGCGACGAGCAGGAGGGTGTTGACCGACGTTCCCGTGAAGGGAAGGTTGCCGGTTCCCGTAGTCGTCGGCGTGCCTGAAGGACTGGTCGTGGTGGTCACCACCGAGCCTGCCGGTGTCGTGGTGGTGCTCGAAGGCGGGGTCGTCGTGGACGTCGTGAGATCCTCGGTGGTGCCCGGGCCTTCGGTCGTCGTGGTCGTGCCGGGACCCTCGGTGGTCGTGGTGGTCCCGGGACCCTCGGTGGTGGTGGTCGTGCCGGGGCCTTCCGTGGTCGTCGTGGTGCCCGGACCCTCGGTCGTCGTCGTCGTGCCGGGACCCTCGGTCGTAGTGGTCGTAGCGGGGCCTTCGGTGGTCGTAGTGGTGGGCTGCTCCAAGTCGCAGGTGGGCTCCACGAAGGTGTCGTCGTCCAGGGTCACGGCGCCGTTGCGTGCAAGAGCCCGGCCGTAGACGGTCACGTCGGTGGTCACGGTGATCGACGTCAACGCCAGGATGTTCCCGACGAAGGTGGAGCCCGTCCCAAGCGTGGCCGAGCTGCCGACCTGCCAGAAGACGTTGCACTCCTGGGCGCCGTTTATCAACGACACGGTGCTGCTGGAACCGGTGATGAGCGTGGAGTCGGTCTGGAAGATGAACACGGTGGTGGGATCGCCCTCGGCGTCGAGCACCAGCGGCCCCGTCAGGCCCAGTGGGCTCTTGTCGGGGCCTGCGTAGACGCCGCCCACCAGCACGAGGTCGGCGAGATCGGCGGTGGTGGTGGCGTCGAGCGGCCGGCCGGCCGCATCGATGTAGGCGGCCGTGAGATCGAGTTGGGCCTGAGCGGCGGCCGGGTTGTTGTTGTCTGTCGTGGCGGGGGGCACGACCTGCCCGGGTGGGAACCCGGTGATCGAGGAACCGGGCGAGAGCCCGAGGCTCCCGTTGAGGACGCTGTTGCCGGTGTTGGTGACCGTCGAACCTCCCAGCACCGCGTAGTTCTCCGACGTGCCCAGGGGCACGGTCGGCACGATGGCGGCGTCGGCACCGCTGCTGAGCGCTAGGGGTATGGCTGCGACAGCGACGGCCAGCACGAGCAGCATCGCTCCCGTCTCGCGGTGCTTCGCCGGGTGAGCCGTACGGCTCCGGCGGATCACCAACGCTCCGCAGACCAGGGTGACGCCGATGATGATCCCCACGATGAGCATCGCGGGCTCCTTCCCGCAACCAGGTGCGAACCGCCAACGGCAGGCCAACCTGACTGCTCGCCGCAGAGTACACCTGATCTATAATTCTGGCAATAGATTTCCTGTATTTCTCCACTACTATTGACATAGATGAACGAATGGGGCTTCCTCACCAACCATGCTCGGGTCCTGCTGCTCATCGCTCACGACCCCGAGGCGCGGCTGCGCGACATCGCCGCCGGGCTCGGCATCACCGAGCGCACCGCCTACGGCATCGTCACCGACCTCACCAACGCCGACTACTTGGTGAAGGAGAAGGAGGGGCGCCGCAACCGCTACCGCATCCAGGAGCACCGGCCGTTGGGCGACCCGATAGGCCGGGAGCGGACGATCGGCGAGGTGCTCGACCTCCTGGTGGCCACGAGGGACATCGACAAGCCGTAGCCACCCCGAGTTCACCAGCTCGTACGGGTAGGTATCGAACGCACGTTCGATTACTCTCGGGAGGGTGGTAGCTGTCCCTGCCGAGGTTCGCCGGCTTGCCGATGCGGGTCGTCCCGCCGCCATGAGCGGCCTGGGCAGCCTGGCAGGCCTG
>CAYNQN010000011.1:21849-26784 GCA_964399375.1 uncultured Rhabdothermincola sp.
GGCCTGAGTGGCCTGGCCGGCGAGGGGGTGCTGCCCGTCGTAGAGCCCCTGGAGACCCTGCTGGCCTGGGGCGGGTTGCGGCGAGGTGCTCCTGTGGAGGTGTCGGGCGCAGCCGCGCTGAGCCTGGCGCTGCTGCTGGCAGCCGGCCCTTCCGCCAACGGGTCGTGGGTCGGGGTGCTGGGCCTGGACGGCATCGGGCTGGTGGCGGCGGCCGAGCTGGGCGTGCACCTCGACCGGCTGCTGGTGGTGGGCAGGCCGCCCAGGCAGTCGTGGGCCGCCGTGGCCGACGCTCTGGTGGGAGCGGTGGACGTTCTGCTGCTGGGCAAGGGGGCGTGGGCCGGCACAGGGCAGGTCCGCCGGCTGGCCACCCGTGCGCGCGACGCCGGCACCGTGCTGGTGGCGGTGGCCGGCGAGGGCGGACTCGCCCGCGAGGGAGAGGCGTTGGGCCCGGAGCTGCGGCTGGATGCCCGCCCGGCGAGCTGGTCGGGCATCCATCGGGGTCACGGGCACCTGGCGGCCCGTGAGGTGGTGGTGGAAGCCCGGGGAAGGCGAGGAGCCGACCGGCCCAGGCGCGCCTCGCTGTTGCTGGCCGGCGAAGGGGACCGGGTGGAGGTGCGGCTGGCCCCTCCCGAAACCGGCGGCATCGATCACCCGGCCACCAGATCATCTGCCCACCTGCGCCTCCTGCGCGAAGAGGTGGCGGGATGAGCGGCGCTGCGGTTCCGGCTGCTCGCACGCTCGCCTGGTGGTGCCCCGACTGGCCGGTTGTGGCGGCCGGGGCGAGCCCCCAGGAGCCCGTGGCGGTGGTGGCGGCCAACCGGGTGGTGGCCACCTCCCCCGCTGCGCGCAGCGAGGGGGTCGCCGTGGGCCAGAGGCGGCGCGAGGCCCAGGGCCGCTGCCCGGGGTTGGGGGTTCTGGCCCCCGACGAGGCCTGCGAGGCTCGCCAGTTCGAACCCGTGGCCGCGGCCCTCGAGGCGCTGGCTCCCAGGATGGAGATCACCCGGCCCGGCTCCCTCGCGTTCCCCACCCGGGGCCCCTCCCGCTACCACGGGGGCGACGTGGCCCTCGCCCGGCTCGCCCACGATCGGGCCGACGAGGTGCTCGCCGGCCTGGGCTGGGCAGGCCACGCCAGGGTGGCCGTGGCCGACGGCTCGTTCGCCGCCCACCTGGCGGCCCGCACCCCCATGTGGGATCCGCCGGGCGACACGGTGCGCATCGTGGCGCCCGGGAGGAGCCGGCAGTTCCTGGCACCTCAACCCGTGGGGGTCATCGGGATGGCCGAGCTGGCCCAGGTGCTGCGCAGGCTGGGCCTTCGCACCCTGGGCGACTTCGCCGACGTGGAGGCCGCCCATGTGCTGGCGCGCTTCGGCGCCGAGGGCCTGGCGGTGCACAGGCTCGCCCGGGGCCTGGAGGAGCACGCCGCTGCCACCACGGAGCCCCCGGCCGACCTGAGCGTGGGGGGCGACGTAGATCCCCCAACCGACAGGGTCGATGTGGTGGCGTTCGTGGCACGGACGCTGGCCGGCGACCTGGAGGGTCGCCTGGAGACCATGGGCCTGTCGTGCAAGTGCGTGTCGGTGAGGGTCGAGACCGACCACGGCGAGACCCACGAGAGGCGCTGGCGGCACGATGCCGCCCTCTCGGCCGCCGCAGTGGTCGACCGGGTGCGCTGGCAGGTGCAGGGCTGGATGGAGGGCCCGCTGGGCACCAGGCCCACCAGTGGCATCTGCCGCCTGTCGCTCCGTCCCGTCGAGGTGGTTCCCGCCCGAGGCCGCCAGCTCGGGCTGTGGGGCGGCGAGGCAGCGGCGACAGACCGGGTGATGCGGGCCGTGGCTCGCATAGACGCCCTCCTCGGGCCGGGATCGGCCACGGTCCCGGAGGTGCGCGGAGGGCGAGACCCCGGCGAGCAGGTGCGGCTGGTGCCCGCCGTGCTGGGCCTGCCGGGCCACGACAGCCGTGGGGGCGCCCTGGGCAGCGAGCCGTGGCCAGGCCGGCCACCGTCGCCGTCGCCCGCCTGGGTCCATCCCGAACCCGTGGGCGCCCAGCTGGTGGTCGCCCACGGCGAGGCGGTGGTCGTGGACTCCCGCAGGGCCATGGATGCTGCTCCGCACCGCCTCTCGATCGGCGGAGGGGCCTGGGCGACCGTCGAGGCCTGGTCGCTCCCCTGGCTGGCCGAGCAGCGCTGGTGGGACCCCGCCGCCGCCCGCAGGCGCATCCGCATGCAGGTGCTGGCCGGTGGCCGGGCACACCTCCTGGCCCTGGAGGCCGGGCGCTGGTGGGCCGAGGCCACCTATCTCTGAGATGGAGGTCTCTGAGATGAGGGCCCCCGGGGTGGGGGGCTTGCTGCGATGAGCGCCCGCTACGCCGAGCTTCACGCCCATTCGAGCTACTCGTTCCTCGACGGCGCCTCGCAGCCCGAGGAGCTGGTAGCAGAGGCGGCCCGGCTGGGCCTCGAAGCCCTCGCCCTCACCGACCACGACGGCTTCTACGGGATCGTGCGCTTCGCCGAGGCCGCGAGGGACCTTGGGATGCCCACCGTCTTCGGGGCCGAGCTGACGCTGGGCCGCAAGGCCGAGCCGGTGGGCGTACCCGACCCGGGCTTTGGGGGCACCGAGTCGCACCTGGTGGTGCTGGCACGCAACCCTCGGGGCTACGCCCTGCTGGCCCGTGCGATCAGCGAGGCCCAGCTGGAGGGAGGCAGGGGTGCCCCGCGCCTCTCACTGGAGCGCCTTGCGCTGCTCGGTGGCTCGGCGGCTCCCCCCGACGACCGAGGCCACTGGGTGGTGCTGACCGGCTGCCGCAAGGGAGCGGTGCCGGCCGCCCTGGTGGCATCCGGCCCGCAGGCCGCCGGCAACGAGCTGGGCCGGCTGGTGGAGCTGTTCGGCCGCGACAACGTGGCGGTCGAGCTGTGGGAGCACGGCGAGGCGCTCGATGCCCATCGCAACGACGCCCTGGCCCTCCTGGCCGCCCGCAACGGCGTGGGCGTGGTGGCCACGACCAACGCCCACTACGCCACCCCATCGCGCTGGCGCCTGGCGAGCGCCCTGGCGGCCCTGCGCGCCCGGCGCTCGCTCGACGACATGGACGGCTGGCTGCCCCCGGGCCCCGGCGCGCACCTGCGCTCGGGGGCCGAGCAGGAGCGGCGCTTCGCCCGCTACCCCGGCGCGGTGGCCCACGCTGCCGAGCTGGGCCTCGCCTGCGCGTTCGACCTGAAGCTGGTGGCGCCGCGCCTGCCTCCCTTTCCCTGCCCCGATGGCCACGACGAGGACGGGTACCTTCGCCGGCTCGCCTCCGAGGGGGTGAGGCGCCGCTACGGGCCGCGCACCGACCCGGGGGCAGCGAAGGCGTGGGCCCAGCTCGACCACGAGCTCGACACGATCAAGGCCCTGAACTTCCCCGGCTACTTCCTGGTGGTGTGGGAGATCGTGAGCTTCTGCCTGGAGCACGACATCTACTGCCAGGGGCGGGGGTCGGCGGCGAACTCGGTGGTCTGCTTCGCCCTCGGCATCACCAAGGTCGACCCGATCAAGTACCGCCTGCTCTTCGAGCGCTTCCTCGCCCCCGAGCGCGACGGCGAGCTGGCTCCCGACATCGACGTCGACATAGAGAGCGGTCGCAGGGAAGAGGTGATCCAGCACGTCTACCGCCGCTACGGCCGCCACAACACGGCCCAGGTGGCCAACGTGATCAGCTACCGGCCCCGCTCTGCCATCCGCGATGCGGCCCGGGTGCTGGGGTACGCACCCGGCCAGCAGGACGCCTGGGCTCGTCAGGTGAGCCGTTGGGGATCCGGAGCGCTCCCGGACGACCACGACATCCCTACCGACGTGGCCGACCTGGCCGGGCAGCTCCTGAGGTTCCCCCGCCACCTCGGCATCCACTCCGGGGGGATGGTGATATGCGATGGACCCGTGGTGGAGGTGTGCCCGGTGGAGTGGGCGCGCATGGAGGACCGATCGGTTCTTCAGTGGGACAAGGACGACTGCGCGGCGGTGGGCCTGGTGAAGTTCGACCTGCTCGGCCTGGGGATGCTCGAGGCGCTCCACCACATGGTCGACATGGTCGAGGAAGCCCACGGCACCCGGATCGACCTCGCCGACCTGGGTGACGACGACCCCGGCGTATACGAGATGCTCTCGAGGGCCGATTCCATAGGCGTGTTCCAGGTGGAGTCGAGGGCCCAGATGGCCACCCTCCCCCGCCTGCGGCCCAAGGAGCTCTACGACCTCGTGGTGGAGGTGGCCCTCATCCGGCCGGGCCCCATCCAGGGCGGATCGGTGCACCCCTACATCCGGCGCAAGAACGGTTTGGAGGAGGTCACCTACCCCCACCCCCTCCTGAAGCCGGCGCTGGAGAAGACCCTGGGCGTGCCGCTCTTCCAGGAGCAGCTCATGCAGATAGCGGTGGACGCCGCCGGGTTCACGCCGGCCGAGGCCGACCAGCTGCGCCAGGCCATGGGCTCCAAGCGGAGCCCCGAGCGGATGGAGCGCCTGCGCGAGCGCCTGTTCGCCGGCCTGGCCGCCAGGGGGATCACCGGCGAGGTGGCCGACGACGTGTTCGAAAAGCTCTCGGCCTTCTCCACCTACGGCTTCCCCGAGAGCCACTCCATCTCGTTCGCCTACATCGTGTACGCCAGCGCCTGGATCAAGCGCCACTACCACGCCGCGTTCACCGCCGGGCTGCTCAACGCCCAGCCCATGGGCTTCTACAGCCCCCACAGCCTGGTGCAGGACGCGCGGCGCCACGGCGTGGAGGTGCGCAGGCCCGACGTGAACGCATCGGCGGCCAGGGCCACGCTGGAGTGGGAGCCCGCACCCCGGCCGCAACCCACCACGCCCGAGAACGAACCCCCGCGGGCCCAACCCGCCATCCGCCTGGGCCTGGCCTCGGTGCGGGCGGTGAACGACGACCTGGCCGAGCGCATCGCCGCCGAGC
>CAYNQN010000012.1:0-21250 GCA_964399375.1 uncultured Rhabdothermincola sp.
CCTCACCCGCCAGGCCATGAGCGCGTTCTTGTACCGCTACACGTTGGTGGTCGACATCGAGCTGTAGCCATCTAAGACGCCGAAGAGAAGGAGGCCGGGGCTCACGCCCCGGCCTCCTTGGCGTCTTGACCGCTTAGCTTTCCCAGACCTTTCTAGAGCTTCCTTATGAAGCAACAAGGAATGCTACGAAAATCCATGAGGGTATTGACACTGTCGTAGCTCGTCGGTATGTTGAGCGCACTGTCCGAGTGCCTGGGGGGACCTGCGGGCATCCTGGGTGCCCGCTTCCCCTGGGACAGTTCCATCACGACCCCTAAGATTCGAGGGAGGCGGAGTTTGAAGGTCCTGGATGAACCGAAGCGCATATCGCTCCGAAGGGAGCTGGCGAGAGTGATCCCCGAGGAAGACGCAGAGAACCTGATGTCTGCTCTGCCCTCAGGGGGCGATCGCATAGTCACGGAGGACTTCTTTCGGGCAGAGCTCGCAGAGTTCAAGACCGAGCTGGGAACCGAGATGGAGGAGAAGTTCGTCACCAAGGGCTTCTTCCGGGCGGAGCTCGCAGAGTTCAAGACCGAGCTGGGAACCGAGATGGACGAGAAGTTCGCCACCAAGGACTTCTTCCGGGTGGAGCTCGCAGGGTTCAAGACCGAGCTGGGAACCGAGATGGACGAGAAGTTCGCCACCAAGGTCGGCCTCGCCCTCATGGGCGCGGAGCTCCGCCAGGAGATGGCTGGTCTGCGGACTGAGATGGCTCAGCGATTCGAGAAGCAGACGAGCTCGATGTACCGAGCCATCCTCCTGTCGATGCCGATCGGGATGGCCTTAGCCGGCGGCGTGGCGAAGATCGTGGGTTAGAGGCCGCGGAAGCGGGGAGGGCGGCGCTCCCTGAACGCGGCTGTGCCCTCCCGGAGATCCTCGCTCGACCAGGCGGCGTCGAAGGCTCGCTGGTACTCATCGGGGTCGGTCGAGAGGCCCAGCTTGTGGCCGGCGATGGTGAGGGGAGCCAGGGCAGCCAGCTCGTGCGCCCACTCGATGGCGTCGGCAGGCGAGCCGAGCCGCTGTGCGAAGCCCAGCCTGTGAATGTCGGCCCCGGAGAACACCTCGGCTCCCACGAGCATCGCCCTCGCAGGCCCGTCGCCCACCGCCCTCGCAAGGGCTCGTACCCGGTCGAGGTCCATGAGCACGCCGAGCTTGGCGGCCGGCACCCCGAGGCGGGCATCGGGTGCCACGCATCGCAGGTCGCACGCAGCGGCCAGCTGCATCCCGGCCCCCAGGGCGGCACCCTCCACAGCGGCCACCACGGGCAGCTTCGAGCGGGTCACGGCACCCAGCGCCTCGTTCAGGTGCGAGACGTACGAGGGCCCGTCGCTCGGGCCTCCGCCGCCCCCACCTCCCAGGTCGGCTCCGGCGCAGAAGTGGCCCCCGGCACCGGTCACCACCACCACGCGGCTGCCGGCTGCCGGCGCATCGTCCACCCCTCGGGTGAACGCCTCGAGCGTCGCGATGTCGAGGGCGTTGCGCTTGTCGGGCCGATCGATGGTGAGCACTCGCACGGCGCCCAACTGCTCGACGCGCACCGGCTGCTCTGCTGGGTCGGCCATCCGGCGAGGCTACCGAACCCGCCCCCTCCCGCCGGAACACGGGCAGTCTCCTCTCCAACCTGCGTGGGCGCTCGTCATCGATCGGATGACAGAGGTACGCAGGTTGGGAGCATCCACCTGCTGAGGCGTACGTCGTCATAGGTTTTCGACGATGTCCACGCTCCAGATCGGGGTCGTGATCGTCGCGCTGGCGATCGTGGCCGTAGCAGCCGTCACCGTCGTGGCGCGCTCGCGTGCGCAGGCCCGCCGGCACGAGGCGAAGAAGATGCCCCACGGTGCCGACGCCGCTCTCTGGTCGATAGTCGAGGCCATGCCCGATCCTCGCAACCACCTGGCCCTCACCCGCGACCTCACCGGCGAGGTGCGCGTCACCGAGGCCGATCGGTCGCTCATGGACGCACTTGCCCAGAGGGCGGCCCGCCGCGAGACCGTCGGCGCCACCGCGGGAGCCGGCGCTCAGACCTGAGGCTCGCCTCCAGGTTCCACCACGGCCGCCAGCGCTGCCCACGACTGCGGCGCAGCCCCCAGGCCCGTGCCGTCGTCGGGGTCCCAGTGCTCGGCCCAGCCCGACGCCTTCGCCCCTCGCACCAGGCTCGAGGCCAGCTCTCGCTCAGCCCCCTGGACCCCTGCCCTGCCGGCAGCCACCCAGAGCAGGTAGGTGAGCTGCGGCCACGACGAGCCCCGCCAGTAGGTGCGGGGTTCGAACGCCGGCTCGTCGCGGTGCACACCGGCCGGCCCGAACGGGCCTCCGTACGCGCCGGGGTCGAGAGCGGCGGCCAGCGCTACCCCAGCTCGCTCGGCCCGGCTGGTCACCAGAGCGGGGAGCAGCGCGTCGATGGTGCGGCACCGGCCCGAGCCCTCGGAGGCGTCACCGGCGTCGACCCATGTGAGCAGGTCGGGATGCCACCGATCGTCCAGGGCGTCGGCCAGCTCGGATGCGATGCCGGCCATCGCATCGTCTCCCGTCAGCTCGGCCAACTCGGCTGCGTTGAAAGCCACCAGGGCGTTGAACCCGGCAGGTGCGGCCCGGAAGGCCGGGTTGGCCAGGGGCTCACCCTCGCTCCCTCGTTCGATGGTGCCCATCAGCTCGCCCTTGAGGGCGTAGGCGGCCTCGGGCGAGAAGCCGTCGCGGTACCAGTGGTCCCACCGGGGAAGGTCGTCGGCCCCCGTCTCCCAGGGGTGCACCACCGGGACCAGCCACGAGTCGCGGTGGCGCCGGCGGCCGTGGGCCAGGAACGCGACGCCCCACATCGACCTCTCCACCAGCTCGTCGGGCACCGCCACACCCCTGCGAGCGAGCTCGGCCACGGCGTGGCCGTACATGGGCGGTTGGGTGATCGACGACGAGCCCTCCCTGCCCCAGAAGGTCGCCTCGGCGCTCGGGGCGGCTTCCATGTCGACGTGGGGGACGAACCCGGAGGCGTCCTGCGTGCGGAACAGGTGCTTCAGCTCGGCTACGGCCTTGTCGCCCTCCCCGAGGCCAGCCCAGGCAACGGCGTGGAAGCACGAGTCCCAGAGCCACTGGTATGGGTAGGTGACGCTGTTGGGCACGCAGTAGCCCTCGGGCCGCCAATGGCTCTCCAGGATCTCCCTGGCGGTTCCCTCGACGGTCGTCACGGCGCCCGGAGGTGCTCGGGTGTCATCGGATGCCGGCTCCTCACATTCGGTTCAGGTGATCGGGTGCCGCCGGAGCCGCGATGATGTAGCGGTGCCGGTCTGCGCCGTGGTCTCGTTCCGCCTGGGGGGCACCGACGGGGTCTCCGTGGTCGCCTCGAAGTGGGCGGACGCCCTGGCCGAGATCGGCTTCGAGGTGCGCACCGTGGCGGGGGAGGGAACGGCCGATCGCATCGTGGCCGGCCTGGGCATCGATCCCCCCGGCTCTCCTGTGATGGCAGAGGTGGCAGAAGCCCTGGAGGGCTGCGACCTGGTGGTGGTGGAGAACCTGCTCACGATCCCGATGAACCTAGCGGCGTCGAAGGTGGTGGCCGAGGTGCTGGCAGGGCGCCCGGCGCTCCTGCACCACCACGACCCTCCCTGGCAGCGCGAGCGCTACGCGCACATCACCGAGCTGCCCGTCGACGACCCGGCGTGGTGCCACGCCACCGTGTGCCAGCTGACCCGGGCCGAGATGGCCGCCAGGGGCATAGAGGCGACGTGCATCCCGAACGGGTTCGAGGCCCTGGGCCCGGCGGGGAACCGGGGAAGCACACGGGCGGCGCTGGGCGTGGAGCCCACCGAGCTGCTGGTGGTGCACCCCGTGCGGGCGATCCCGCGCAAGGACGTTGCCGCCGCCCTGGCGCTCACGGCCGCCCTGGGCGGCACCTACTGGCTCACAGGCCCCCCCGAGGAGGGCTACGCCGCCGAGCTGGCCGAGCTCCTGGCCACAGCGGAGGTGCGCACGATCCATCGCCCGGTGGACAGCCTCGCCGACATGTACGCGGCTGCCGACGTGGTGGCCTTCCCGTCCACCTGGGAAGGTTTCGGCAACCCACCCATCGAGGCCTCCCTCAACCGAAAGCCCGTGGCGGTGGGCCCCTATCCCGTGGGCCGCGAGCACCGGGCGTTGGGCTTCGAGTGGTTCGACTCCGACGACCCGGGACCTCTGAGGGCTTGGCTGGAGGATCCCGACGAGGGCTTGCTGGAGCGCAACCGGTACCTCGCCCAGACCCACTTCTCGCTGGAGGTGATGACCGAGAAGCTGCGGGCGCTGCTGGACGAGGCAGGATGGCTCCCATGAGCGATCGGCCCACGCCCGCCGGCAAGGCAAGAGCGGAGGACCCGGTGCTGGTTCGCCGCGCCAAGGTGCGCAGGGTCGCCTCGGGCGGCCAGCGGCTGGGCTTCGCCATCTACGGGGTGGATGCGGTGCTCTTCTTCGTGGCGCTGGCGGTGGGGTTCGAGGGCTGGTTGGCCACGGGGGTGACCGTCGGGCTCATAGCCGGCTCGGTGGTGCTGCTGCCCTCGATACTCCTGGCCTACAGCGTGCGGGCAGCCGACCGCGACGACCGGGAGCGAGGCCTTCAGACCTGACCGTTCCTCATCTCGCTGCCCATCTCCCGTTCTGGCGTACCTCCGCCATCGGATCGATGACGGAGGTACGCAGGTTGGGAGGGGAGGGAAGGGGATGGCGAGCTAGAAGGGGGCGGGCTCGGAGAAGCGGTGCTTGTGGATCTGGCGCCAGGCCTCACGGGACGTGGCTAGCACCACCATGTCCTCGTAGGAGCCGTCGATGTACTCGTGCTCGGTGAGCCGACCCTCCACCTGGAACCACCGGTTCTCGCCCGAGGCGAACCTGGTGAGGTTGCGCTCGAGCACCTCGGCGTAGACCTTGCGCAGGTCGAACTGGGTGAACAGGTAGCTGATGAGCCGCACCATGCCGTCGATGGCCAGGCCCGACGACTGCCACTCGGGGGCTTCGATAACCGACACGTGGGCGTGGCGGTTGCGGAAGTCGGGCTGGATGGCGCTCACCAGGCCGACCACTCGGCCGTCGTTGGCGGCCACCAGGAACTGGGCCAGAACGCCCTCCCAGAGCATCTGGTGGAAGCGCTCGGGGCTAGGCACCGTGCCTCGCAGGCGGAAGTCGACCAGGTGGTTGCCCTGGGTGTGGAGCTTCCAGAGCATGTCCTCGTGGGTGCGGTCGACCGGCACGAGCTGCGTGGTGGAGGTTCCCAGCACCGCCCGGGGGCCGGGGTTCCCCCCGGGCGAGTGCTTCATGTGTGAATCGATGCTGGCGTGCACGTCGCCGAGCGTCCGCAGGGAGCCGATGAGGTCTTCGGGGAGGGAGATGCCGAGACGCTCGCTGAGGGCGAGCACCTCGAGGAACGTGAGCGAGTCCCAACCCAGGTCCTCTTCGAGGAGCGAGTCGGGTGTGGCCGCCGACAGGTCGGCGCCCAGCTCGATGGTCAGGAGGTCTCGGAGGTGATCGAACTCGATGCCCGAGGCTATGCCGGGTCCGAGGTTGCCGTAGAGCAAACCGAAGTCGCCGTTGCTCACGAGGCCTCCCTTAGGCGTGGTACGAGGTGGAGCTCACCTGGTTGTTGAGCTGGTCGTTCAGCGTGAAGAGCATTCCCGAGCCGACGGTGTTTTGCTGAGCTCCCGACTGGTCCCAGTGCTGGAAGTGCTTCACCTTGCCGCAGTGGTGCGGGCGGGTGGCGCTGATGCGGTCGTTCCAGGCGTCGCCGGCGGAGAGCACCAGGCCCGATCCGTCGCAGAACGACCCACCGGTTATCAAGAGCGTGGCGCCGAAGCCGTTGAAGTCGTAGTGCTGGGCCCACACGTAGGAAGTCTCCGCTTGGGCCATCACCATGCCGCCGGACGGCTCGGCCAGTCGGGCGCCCAGCTCGCTCCGGGCCTTCTCGGTGCTCTCCACCGTGCCGTCGAGGGCTTTGAGGCCCACGGACACCCGGGCCTGGTCTTCCGTGCCGTAGCAGCGGATGTCGGACTTGGCCCCGGCCTTCATCTGCTCGGGCGAGAGCACGTGGGTGGAGCAGTGGCTACGCGTAGCCGACAGGGAGAAGTCGCCCTTGGTGTCGGGCGGCTGGGGGAGCCTTACGGGGTCCGGCCTGGAGGGAGCCGCCGCCGCGGGCGCAACCGAGATGGCGGTTGCCGCCATGAGGGCCGCGGAGAGAGCAGGGACCATTCGCATCGAGTGTGATTCCTCCCCGGGTCGGTGCCCGGAACCTCGTGGGACGTTCGGTGTGAGCGTCTAGAGGGTATTGCCCCTACCCGGGTGCCGGTTCCTGGGAACGTCCAGGACGCTCTGTCGTCAATCTCTGGACGCCACGATCTGCTGCGCGAGCACCGTGCGCCAGGAGGTCGCGTTCTCGGCGGACGGCTCGACCCCACGAGGTGAGGAACGCCACTCGAGGACGGCGCTAGTCATGGGGTCAACGATGATCGAGACGATTCCGCGGGCCCCCTCCACGGCGAATGCGAGTCCGTCCCTGCCTGCCCTGTCGGTGCGCACTCCCAAGGGTTGCGCACTCAGGCCGTTCAGTGCCTCGAAGGCTGCAGCTCGGACTCCCGGAGGAGCGACCTCGACCATGAGGAGCTCGGCTAGGGGACCGGCCAACAGGTAAGCATCGTCCGTAGGTATGCCGAGCGTGGCTGAGATCTCCTCCAGCAGTACTGCCGCATCGGTGGGCAGAGAACGAAGCTGTTCGTAGCTGAACCATGCGAATGGACTACGTCCCAGCTCGTTATACGAGACATCGAAAACCAGGTGTGATGTGCTTACGCCGGATGGCGCAGGGCCAAGTAGGTCCGACACCTCTCGCCCGGTGCCATCAATGGCAGTCCAACGATCGATTCTCACCGGGGCTGACTGGACCAGGCTCACGTCGCTGGCCATCAGCTCCTCCCAGGTCTGGTGGAGGTACTCACCTGGACCCAGGGGGTGATCGGGCTGCTGGCCCGCCAGGGTGGTAATGCTCTCGATGCTCTCCCCGCCGAACTGGGTGGTGGAATCGGTCCCCGAGAACTGCACCACCAGCGCCCCGCCCACCAGCACCACGGCTAGCACGGCGGCGGCCACGGCCATCAGGCGCCTCGACCGGTGAGCCCCCGCCACTACTGCGGCAGCTGCGGTGACCTCACGCCCGGCCCCGTCTCGCTCGCCGCGCTCCAGGGGAACCGGCTCGGTGCGGAAGGGCCACTCGCCGTCGGCGTCGGGCTGGTTGCGGGTCAGCTCGGCGATGCGTTGGCGCATCCTCTGGTCGGTAGCCATGTCGAGCACCGACTCATCTTCGCGGAAGTCCACCAGCACGCGCTCGCTCATGCCGGTTCCTTCCTCCGGGGTGGCGCCACCTCGAGCTGATCCATGAGGCGGCCTCGGGCCCTGTTCATCCTCGATTTCACCGTTCCCACCGACACGTCGAGCATCGAGGCGATCTCGTTGTAGGAGAGCTCGGTCCAAGCGGAGAGCGTGAGGATCTCGCGGTCGGTGTCGGAGAGCCCCACCATGGCCGTGGCCACCTTCGACCACCTGTCGGTGGCGACCATGGCGTCGAGCACCTCCACGTCGCGGTCGAAGGCCACAACCGTCCTCTCCCCGAGGCGGGCGTAGGCTCGCAGCTGCGACATCTCCGAGCGGTAGTGGTGGCGGAGGATGTTCGTGGTGATGCCGAGCAGCCAGAGCATGGGGGTGCCACGCTCGGGGTCGTAGCGGTGGCGCGTCGCCCACGCCTCGGCGAAGGCCTGCGCTGTGACCTCTTCGGCCAGGTCGGGGCCCACTCGCCTTGCTGCATAGCCGAAGATCTTCCCTTTCGTCTGCGTGTACAGCTCTTCGAAGGCGCGCGCCGTCGAATACGCCTCACCGCCAGGGGAGCTCTCCACGTGCAACTTCCACCTGCTGGGAAAGTGACAGACCCCTCATTCTGTCGCAAAAGGGCCGTCGTGGCTACAAAGAGCTTGTTCGGTTACCGAGACGGCCTCAGCGGCCCGAGCCCAGCGCCGAACCCGTGAGCCTCTCGCCCGAGGTGCTCACCAGCGAGCAGCCGATGGTCCTCGCACCCCGCTCCCAGTCGGTGGCCGACGGGATGTAGTGGTCGATGTCGAGCTGCGAGAGCACGTATGCCTGCCCCACGTAGGCCTCGAACCCCTCGAGGCAGGCCGAGCGGGCGTAGGTGCGGAGCACCTCGTCGGTGGGGTAGGCGGTGCCGGCGCCCGGGTACCCCAGCACCGAGAACACCTCGAACATGTGCGGCAGCGAGCAGTCGAACGTGAGCACCAGCGGCACGTGGCCAGACCGTCCCTCCTCCTCAACCAGGCGCCGGTCGAAGCAGTCGCCCACGACCGGCACGTAGACCTCGTGCTGCTCGCCCTGCTCCAGCGGGACGATGGTGGTGGTCGTCGTGGTCGCGGGAACGGTGGTGGTGGGTGCCTGAGACTGCCCCGAGCTTCCCGAGCACCCTGGCGCCACAGCGACGGCCGCCAGCGCCACCAGGCAGGCGCCCAGGCGCACGAGCCGGCGGGCCGGGTTGCGGCGGGGAGATCGCAGCGGAGCGGTGGCAGGTGGCATCAGTAGCCCGCGGGGAGGAGGAGGTTGATGGCGGCGAACGCCTGGAACAGCAGGAAGGCGAACACCGGCAGGCCGATCGCGTAGGCGGGCCAGCGCCACCGTGACCACGTGCGCCCCACGAACCAGGCCCCAACCCACAGCCCGATGGCCGCAACCGACCACAAGATGGCGGGGAGCCAGGCGCCGGAGTCGCCGCCCAGCAGCACCTGGGCGGGCGAGGCCTCTGCCGGGGGGGCGGCGGGGGTGGGCGGAGCCGGTGGGCTGGTTAGCTTCGCCTCCACCACGATGCGCTGCGCAGCGCTGTACTTGGGGTGGCAGGCCATGAGCGTGAGCCGGTTGTCGCCCTTGTCGTCGAGGATCTCGAGCTGCGTGGGCTCCACGATGTAGTGGCCCAGGGCCTCGCCCCCGCCGGGGTTGGGCTGGGGCATCACCTCGTACCAGAAGGTTCCCTGGAGGGTCTCGACGTTGATGAGGGCTCCCGGCTCCAGCTCGTCGAGGCGGTTGAAGGGGGCGGCCCAGGTGACCCGGTGCCCGGCGATGGCGCTGTTGCCCGGCTGGCCCGGGAGCGGCGTGCCGGGGAAGTGGCCGGGGCCGTCCTGGAGAACGCTGAGGTCGACCCCCTCCACCACGTAGAAGTCGGACTCGATGTCGGGGATGTGGAGCCTGCCCACCGGCTGGCCCACCACCGGCGGCGGCAGGTCGGCCGGCGCCGTGGAGGGGGGCAGCGTGGTGCTCGGCTCGGCGGTGCCCGGCGCCGTCGTGGTGGTGGGAGCCTCGCCGGCCACCTGCTCCTGGCGCTCCCGGAACTGGCTGCCCAGGTCGTTCTGCGCCCGGTCGGTCTGCAGGCCCGTGCCCCAGAGCTGGTACGCCACGAAGAGCAGGATGAGCACACCGGCCCGGATCATCATGCGCCCGACGGCGCCCATCGCTCGAGCCACCGGCACGGCGCGCACCCTAATCGGCGCCGGCCGACATCCCTCAGCAGCTCCCCGGCTCTCTTGGCACACGATCGCGCCAGATGTGGCGCGATCGTGTGCCAACCGGCCTTTGGACCCCCGCGGGGGCCCGCCGGTAGCGTTTGCGGTGGTCGCCATGGAGCCCGTAGTCGAACTGCGTGGAGCGGTCGCGCTCCTCGGTCGATTCCCCGCTCTGGCCGGAGTCGACCTGGAGGTGGACCAGGGCGAGATCGTGCTGCTGGAGGGGCCCAACGGTGCCGGTAAGACCACCCTGCTCAGGGTGTGTGCGGGCCTCGTGCACGTGGTGGCCGGCAGGGCCAGGGTGCTGGGCTGCGACCTGCGGCGCGACCACACGGCCGTGAGGCGGAGGGTCGGCCTTCTCAGCCACGCCAGCGGCCTCTACGACGATCTGACCGTGGACGACAACGTTCGCTTCTGGAGCCGGGCAGCCCGCTCGGATCCCGCCGATGCCGAGGCGGCGCTGGCTCGCCTGGGTCTCGACGGCAGGCTCCGGCACGTCGCGGTGGCGCGGCTCTCTGCCGGCCAGCGCCAGCGGGCGGCGCTCGCCGTGCTCGTGGCCCGCCGCCCGGAGCTTTGGTTGCTCGACGAGCCCCATGCGGGGCTCGACCACGAGGCCCGTGAGCTGGTGGACGCCATCGTCCGCGACGCAGCAGCGGCCGGCGCCACGGTGCTGGTGGCCTCGCACGAGCGTGAGCGGGCGGCATCGCTGGCCCAGCGGGTCGTGCCGGTGGCGGGCGGGACAACCGGCCCCACCGGGCCCAGCGGCCAGGAGCGGGGTGGCCAGTCGCATGTGGCATGACGCAGCGCTCATGGCCGGCAAGGACCTGCGGCTGGAGCTGCGCTCCAAGGTGGGTGCCAACCAGGTGCTGCCCCTGGCGGTGCTGGTGCTGGTGCTCTTCGCGTTCGCGCTCGACCCCGACAGGGGCGTCCTGGAGGCGGCGACGCCGGGGCTGTTCTGGGTAGCCGTGCTGTTCAGCTCGGTCATGGCGGTGCAGCGCGCCTTCGGGGTGGAGGCGGTGGACGGCGTGCGCGACGCCCTGCGGCTCTCGGGGCTGGAACCTGCCGGGATCTTCCTGGGCAAGGCCGCTGCGCTGGCGCTGCAGCTGCTCGTGCTCGAGGCCCTGCTGCTCGGCGGCGTGATCGTGCTCTACGGCACGTCGCTGTCGGGATGGGGCGCGGGCTCGTGGGCGCTGCTCGTGATGTCGTGCCTGCTCGCCACCGTGGGCATCGCCACGGCCGGTAGCGTCTACGGCGTGCTCGCCGCAGGGCTGCGGGTGCGAGAGACGCTCCTTCCGCTCCTGCTGCTCCCGGTGTTGGCACCGCTGCTCATAGCCTGCACCAGGGCGTTCGAGGCAGCGCTCGACGCCAGCCCGGGCGAGGGGTGGCGCTGGGTGGGTTTGCTCGCAGTCTTTAGCCTCGTCTACATCGTCGCTGGGGTCTTCGGCTTCGGCCCCCTCCTGGAGGAAAGTTGACCACGTCATCTGAGGCAACCGGGCCCGAGCAACACGGGCCGACCGGTACGGGCTCCCCGAGCACACGGGTGCTCGGCCTGCTGTGCCTGGTGGGAACGGCCGTGCTCGCCTTCCTGGGCCTGGTGGCCACCGATCCCGACGTGGTCCAGGGTGAGGCGGTTCGCATCCTCTACATGCACGTGCCGGTGGTGGCCGTTGGCTACTTCGGCATCGTGATCGCCACCGTGGGCAGCGTCGCCTACCTGTGGAAGCGCTCCCGCTGGTGGGATCTGGTGGCAGCCTCGGCCGCCGAGATCGGCACCGTCTTCATAGGCCTCACGCTGGTGATAGGCGCCCTGTGGGGCAAGCCCACCTGGGGCACCTACTGGGAGTGGGACGCACGGCTCACGTCCACGCTGGTGCTGTTCCTGTTCCTTCTGGGATACCTGGCCGTGCGGCGCACCAGCGTGGACCCCGACGTGCGGGCCAAGCGCTCGGCCATCGTGGGCCTGCTCCTGCTGCCCAACGTGATCATCGTGAACCGCTCGGTCGAGTGGTGGCGCTCGCTGCACCAGCAGACCACCTTCCTGCGGGATGACCCGCAGATAGCCGACCTCCAGCTGTTCACCGTGTTCTTCGGGGTGGTGGTGTTCTCCGGGATCTTCCTCTGGCTCCTCATCCACCGGTTCCGCCTGGCCTGGCTGGCCGACAGGGTGGACTCGCAGCTGCTCGACGAGGCCATCTCGGAGAGGCGGGACGAGGCGGTGGCCGAGCGCCGTGACGACGCCGTCACCGGGCGGCACGACCAAGGGAGAGGAGCGTCGGCATGAGCGCCTGGGGCTACGTGATAGCGGCTTGGGGGGTCACCGGGGTGGTGGTCGCCGGTTACGCGGCGGCGGTCATCGCCAAGGGCCGTGCTCTCTCGCGGCGGGTGCCGCCGAACGAGCGCCGGTGGATGCAGTGAGCGGGGAGCTGAGCAGAGCCCTATGAACAGGGCGATCGGCAGCGCCGGGGTCATGCTGGGGCTCTCGGCGGCCGTGCTGGGCATAGGCACGTTGGCCTACGCCCTGGCCAGGCGCCGGCGCGACCTGCAGTGGCTGGGGGCGGTGTACGCCGCCGTGGTGCTGCTGGGCGGGGTGGCGGCCTTCGTCGCCATGGAGCGCGCGCTGTTCATGCGCGACTTCACCCTCGAGTTCGTGGCCAACAACGGCAGTAGCCGCACGCCCGCCCTGTTCAACTTCGCCACGCTGTGGTCGGCCCTGGAGGGCTCGATCATCCTGTGGGCGCTCATCCTCGGCGGTTACACGGTGGCGGTGGCCACCAAGTTCCGCCGCCGCCTCTCCGACCCGCTGGTGGGGTGGGCGCTGCTCACGATGCTGGTGGTGTGCGCTTTCTTCTTCTTCCTCATGGCGGGCCCGGCCAACCCGTTCCGCTCGTTCAACCCTCCACCGGGGTTCGACGGCCCGGGGCCCAACCCCCTCCTGCAGAACCACCCCCTCATGGCGTTCCACCCACCCCTGCTCTACCTGGGCTACGTGGGCTTCACGGTTCCCTTCGCGTTCGCCATAGCGGCCCTGGCCACCGGGCGCCTCGGGGAGGGCTGGCTCACCGCCACCCGCCGCTGGACGCTGATCGCCTGGGGCTTCCTCACGGTGGGCATCGTGCTGGGATCGTGGTGGGCGTACGAGGTGCTCGGCTGGGGTGGCTACTGGGGCTGGGACCCGGTGGAGAACGCATCGTTCCTCCCGTGGCTCACGGGCACCGCCTACCTGCACTCGGTGATGGTGCAGGAGAGGCGCGGCCTGCTGCGGGTGTGGAACCTCTCGCTGCTCTGCGCCACCTTCTCGCTCACCATCCTCGGCACGTTCATCACGCGCTCGGGCGTGCTCGAGTCGGTCCACGCGTTCACGGAGTCGGCCATAGGGCCGGCCATCCTCGTGTTCTTCGCCCTCATCGTGATCGTCTCGGTGGGGCTCATCGGCTGGAGGGGCGACGAGCTGCGCTCGCCGAACCGCATCGGCTCGCCGCTGTCGCGCGAGGGAGCGTTCCTCGCCAACAACGTGGTGTTCGCGCTGTTCGCCTTCGTGGTGCTGCTGGGGACCGTGTTCCCCCTCTTCGTCGAGGCGCTCAACGACGACCGCATAACCGTGGGCTCCCCCTACTTCAACCGCATGACCATGCCGCTGGGCCTGGCGCTGCTGTTCCTGATGGCCGTGGCGCCGGTGCTCCCCTGGCGCCGGGCCACGGGCGAGCTGCTCCGCCACAGGCTGGTGTGGCCGGCGTGGGCCGGGGTCGCGGCGGTGCTGCTGGGCCTGCTCACGGGCGCGCACGGCCTGGTGCCCCTTGTGGCCTTCGGGCTGGCGGGCTTCGCCGCGGGCTCGGCGCTGCGCCAGCTGGTGCTGGCGGTGCGTCGCCATGGCTGGCGCGGCCTGGTGGGTCGCTCCAACGGCGGGATGGTGGTGCACATCGGCGTGGTGATGATCGCCCTGGCGGTGGCGGCCAGCCAGAGCTACGTGCGACAGGGCGAGTTCGACATGCGCCCCGGCGAGCAGGTGACCTTCGCCGGCCACACGCTCACCTACGTGGGCCGCGAGGACGTGACCGAGCCCAACAAGGTGGTCACCCGGGCCCTGGTGGAGATCGACGGCACCGGCCCCTGGGCCCCCGCCCTCAACCGCTTCGACAGCACCGGGCAGATCATCCAGACCCCCTCGGTGCGCACCACGCTCTCGCACGACGTGGCCCTCTCGGTGCTCGCCTTCGGTGAGGAGGGCGGCCAGATGACGCTGCGGGTCACCATCCAGCCGCTCATCGTGTGGCTGTGGATCGGCGGAGGGGTGATGGCGCTCGGCACGCTGCTGTGCGTGGTGCCTGGCCGTCGCCGCCTGGCCGATCCCTCCGGCGAGGCCGAGACCGTGCTCTCGGGCGAGCCCGAACCGCCGCCGGCATCGAGCGCTCAGGATGCCGGGCCGGCACCCATGGTGGGTGCATCGGTCGGAGCCGGCGAAGGGCCGGGGGAGAGCGAGCCATGACGGCCGCCGCTGGTGACCCCGTCGCTGGGGCCGAGCCCGCCGCCGCCGGGGCCGAGCCTGCCGGGGGGTCCCCTGGGCGCCCGTCTTCGCAGCGCACCGTGCTGTGGGTTGCCGTGGCGGTGGGCGCCGTGCTGGTGGTGCTCATCGGCGTGCTCGCCACCAGGCAGGGAGGGGCCGACGACCCTGCCAGCCAGGTGCTGGGCCAACCCGTGCCCCGGGTGGAGGGCCCGGTGATGACCTTCGGCGAGCCCGGTGCGGCGCCGGCCACGTTCGACATAGACGACCTGCGGGGCCGCTGGGTGGTGGTGAACTTCTTCGCCACCTGGTGCCAGCCGTGCCTGGTGGAGCACCCCGAGCTGGTGCGCTTCTCCGACGAGCACGGCACCACGGGCGACGCCGTGCTCGTGAGCATCCCGTTCAACGACCGTCCCGAGGCCGTGAGCCGCTTCTTCGCGGAGCACCGCGGGAGCTGGCCGGTGCTCGACGCCGACGCCGGAGCGGGGAGCATCGGGATCGACTTCGGGGTGCGCAAGCTCCCCGAGACGTTCCTGGTGAGCCCAGATGGGATCGTGGTCTGGAAGACGAACGGCGGGGTCACGGCCGACCAGCTCGACGAGGCCATCGCCATATCGAGCGGGGCCGCACCCGCCGGCGGGGCCTCGGGCGCCGGTTCTTCCGATGGCGCGGCGGGGAGCTGAGGTGACCGGCACGACCTCGGGCGACACCGCCGAGGCAGGCCCCCAGGCGCAGAGCCCCCGGGCTCCGTCGGGCGGGAGCGCTGGCCGAGCCTGGCTCGCGTGGGCGGCGATAGCGGTGGTGCTGGCCGTGGCGCTGAGCTGGGGGGCGGTGCGCGACCCGGGCCCGCAGACCGACCAGGACCGGGTGACGGTGATCGCCCGCACGATCAAGTGCCCCGGGTGCGCGGGCGAGACGGTGGCCGAATCGAACGCGGCGTCCTCGCGCGAGATCCGTGCCGACATCGCCCGGCGGATCGACCAGGGCCAGAGCGACGACGAGATCCGCGCCCACTACGCCGCCACCTACGGATCGTCCATCCTGCTCACCCCCGAGGGGTCGGGCGCCAGCGCGCTGGTGTGGGCCATACCCGTCGTGGTGGTGGGCCTAACCGCGTTCGGGCTGGTCGTGGTGTTCCGCCGCCGCCGGCTGATGCAGGCCTCGGAGCCGCAGGGAGGGCCTGGAGCCCCCGTGGCTCCCGTTCCCTCCGAGGAGCGCCAGGAGCCCGCCGTCGCTGCCGGCGCGGTCGGGGAGGTCACGGCGGTGGCCACAGGCACGGAGGCCCCCGTTGCCGGTAGCTCGGGTTCGAGCCGCAGGAGCGCACGGCTGCGCACGGCCGCCGTGGCCGTGGCCGTGCTGGTGGTGGCCGGGGGGATCGGATGGTGGGTGGCCCGATCGTCGGGGAGCCGCAGCCCCAGCGACGAGGTGAGCGGCAACGTGCGGTCGAGCACCATCCAGGACCTCAGCGATGCCGGCCAGTACACGGCCATGGCAAACCAGCTGCTCGCCGATGGTGACGGCCAGGGGGCCATCGAGGCCTTCCAGCAGGCCATCGCGGCCTACGACCGGGTGCTGGAGGTGGACCCCGACAACACCGAGGCCATGACCTACCGGGGGTGGCTGCTGCACAACATCGCCCTCAGCGCCTCTCCCGAGGCGGCCGCCGAGCTCGACGCTCGGGCCCTCGAGTGGATCAGCCAGGCCATCGCCATCGACCCCGGCTACGCAGACGCACGCATCTTCCGGGCCATCATGCTGCGGGCCAGCCACCCGGCCGAGGCCCTGGCCGACATCGAGACGGTGGCCCCGGCGGCGGTGCCCCCTGCCATGCGCGAGATGGTCGAGGCCCTCCGTCGCCAGCTCCAGGAGGCCGCCGCGCAGCCACCGGCCACCACCCCCGCGGAGCAGCCCGGCTAGATCTTGGCGGCGGAGAGCGGGGGCTCGTAGGTGGCGCGCAGGGGCCGGTCGCCGTCGAGCTCGACGATCCAGAGCGAGCCCTTCTGGCACCGGTCGAGCCCCGAGGCCTGCATGCCGGCGGCCATGAAGCGGCCGAGCAGGCGGGGTATGAGGTCGCCGTGGCCCACCATCGCGGGGTTGGAGCCGGCCAGGGCCATGAGCAGCTCCATGGCGTGGTCGGGATCGGCGCCCTCGGTGAGGTCGTCGTTCACCTCCACCGCCGAGCCGCGTGACTGCGCGATGGGCTCGGCGGTCTGAACGCATCGCAGCATCGGGCTGGAGAGGACGTGGCCGATCTTCTCGTCGCCGAGGCGGTCGGCCAGGTGCTGTGCCTGGGCGCGACCTTTCTTGCTCAGCGGCCGCAGTGCGTCGTCTCCCTCCCAGGCAGATCGGGAGCCGGCGTGAGCGTGGCGGATGAGGATCACCGGCACGGCGGCACGTTAGCTCGCCCGCTCCACCCCCCAGCACACCGGGGTGGCGTCGGCGATCCGGCCGTTTGCGATGGCCCGCCGGCCGGCCGGTTCGTTCGCGGGGGCACTCAGGCGCGGAGCCGGCGCAGGCGGGCGAGCACCTCGGGCAGGGCTGCGAGCAGGGCGTCGATGTCTTCGTCGGTGGTGGTCCAGCCCACCGAGATGCGCAGCGAGCGCTGGGCGTCGAGGCCCATCGCCTCCAGCACCGGCGACGGCTCCAGCGACTCCGACGAGCATGCGCTGCCGGAGTGCGCAGCCACGCCCGCAGCGTCCAGGCCCAGGAGCACGGCCTGGGGCTCCACCCCCTCCATGCCCAGGCACACCAGGTGCGGTGCGCGGTCCACCGGGTCTCCGTAGATCGCCACGCCCTCGATCGACCGGGCGGCATCCAGCACGCGGTCGGTGAGCCGGCGCGACTCGGCGGCCTCGGTGGCCACCCGGGTGGGATCGAGCGTGGCGGCCACCGCTCCGAAGCCCATGATGGCGGGCACGTTCTCGAAACCGGCCCTGCGTGCCCGCTCCTGGTCGCCGCCGCGGAGCAGCGGGGCCACGCGCAGCCCCCGTCGCACGAGCAGGGCCCCGATGCCAGGAGGCCCTCCCATCTTGTGGGCGCTGACCGACATGAGGTCGGCCCCCAGCTCGTCGAACGCCACCGGCACGTGTCCCGCCGCGGCGGCCGCGTCCACGTGCACCAGCACGCCGCTCTCGCGGCACGCCTGCACCACCTCGGCCACCGGTTGCACCGTGCCCACCTCGTGGTTGGCCCACTGCAAGTGCACCAGCGCGGTGCGGGGATCGATGGCGTCCACCAGCGCGGCCACGTCTACGCGGCCGAGACCGTCGACGCCCACGATCGTCACCTCGCCGCCTCGCTCGGCGGCAAAGGCCTCCGAGGCCTCGCGCACCGCCGAGTGCTCCACCGCGGGCACCACGATCCCGGGAGCGGCGCCGTCACCACGAGCAGAGGCCGCCCGCTCGACGGCTCCCCAGGTGGCAGCTGCTATCGACTCGGTCGCACCGCTCGTGAGCACCACCTCCCGGGGCCGGGCGCCCAGCAGGGCCGCAACCTGCTCGCGGGCCTCCTCCACGGCCACCCTCGTGGCCAGGCCCTCGGCGTGGATGCGGCTGGGGTCGCCGTGGGGGCGGGAGAGCCACTCGGTCATCGCGGCCACCGCCTCGAGCCTGACCGGCGACGTCGACGCGTGATCCAGGTAGTGCCGCATCACCTTCGCGCCGGCCCCGTCATGGCGTTGCCGGAGCCGGGTGCGCCCGTCTGGTTCTCATCGGGTGGGGCTGCTCCGCTGCGGCTGTGCAGCTTCACGCATCCACAGTGGTGACGCAGATGTCGTCGCCCGTTGTGAGCGAGCTCTCCAGCTCGGGGGAGGTCTCGCCGTAGAGCTCGGCCATCATCCCCTTCACCATGCCCTGGTCGACGGCGCACAGCACCGGGTGCGCCAGGGCGGTGCCCCCGAAGGGGCAGTTCTCCGACACGATCCGCAGCCCGGCGTCGTTGCGCTCGGCGTGGGCGGCGAAGCCGTGGGCGGTGAGAGCGTCTGCCACGGCGTGCAGGGCGGTCTGCAGCGAGCGGTGCCCGTCGCCCGGCTCGCCCATGGAGCGGGCCATGGCACGCCCGTACTCCACGCCCACGTCGGTGGCCACCGCCTCCACCACCTCGGTGGGCAGCAGGGCCATCGTGCGGCCCAGCAGCTCCACCAGCAGGTCGTCGTGGCGCACCGGGATGCCCAGCTCGGCGTGCTCGGGAGCCGCCCTGTAGCGCTTGGAGGGGCGCCCCGCCCCAGCCCTGCCGTCCTTGGGGATGTCGACCTCGAGGTACCCGCCGCCGGCCAGCTTGTCGAGGTGGTGGCGGGCCACGTTGGGGTGCAGGTCGAATCGCTCCGCCACCTCAGCCGCGGTCACGCCCTCGTCGTGCTCGCGCACGAGCAGGAAGATGCTGCGCCGGGTGGGGTCGCCGAAGGCGGCAGAGATGGCCGTTACGGCGGAGGAGAACTCCGTGGGCGTGAGGGGAGCGTCGGCCACATCGGTATTCTACCTATGGCCATAGGAGAAATTCGTCACAGGAGCCGGCCCCAAGCCGATGAGCGACCACTCTCACGCCCCCCCATCACCCCAAGGCCAGGCACCCCAAGGCCAGGCACCCCAAGGTCAGGCCCACCAGGGTCACGACCACGATGGTCACGACCACCCGGGTCAGGCATCCCAGGGTCAGGCTCCCCCGCCGCGCCGGTCGATTCCGTTCACCGATCCATCCTCACGCACCAGGGTGCTGCTGGTGGCGTCGGGGAAGGGCGGGGTGGGCAAGTCGTCGGTCACCGCCAACCTCGGAGTGGCCCTGGCCCAGCGGGGTCACTCGGTGGCCGTGGTCGACGCCGACGTGTGGGGCTTCTCCATCCCCCGGATGCTCGGCGTCACCAAGGCACCCGAGATCGTCGACGAGATGATCGTGCCCCCCGAGAGCTACGGCGTGCGCTGCATCTCCATGGGCTTCTTCGTAGAAGAGGATCAGCCGGTCATCTGGCGTGGGCCCATGCTGCACAAGGCCCTCGAGCAGTTCCTCACCGACGTCCACTGGGACGACCCCGACTACCTGGTGGTCGACCTGCCCCCCGGCACGGGCGACATCGCCCTCTCGCTCGCCCAGTTCCTTCCCAGAGCTGAGCTGTACGTGGTCACCACGCCCCAGTCGGCGGCCCAGCGCGTCGCCCAGCGGGCGGCCTTCATGGGCGAGAAGGTGAACCTGGAGGTGAAGGGCGTGATCGAGAACATGTCGTGGTTCATCGGCGACGACGGCAAGCGCTACGACCTGTTCGGCTCGGGCGGCGGGCGAGACCTGGCCGAGCGCCTGGAGGTTCCGCTGCTGGGCCAGGTGCCCCTGGTGGTGGCCCTGCGCGAGGGGGGCGATAGCGGTCGGCCCATCGTGGCGGTGCAGCCCGAAAGCGAAGCCGCCGAGGCCTTCCGGGTCATCGCCCAGCGCGTCGACGAAGAGCTGGCCCCAACCCGCCGCTACCATCCGGGCCTCAAGGTTCAGTAGCGCTAGGGCGCCGGCCCAACCCTCGGAGGACTCATGGACGTTCGCATCGGTGTGATCCACACGATGAAGGAGATCGACCTGGAGCTCTCCAGCGACATCGACGCCGAGGCGGTGCGCGCCGAGATCGACTCGGCCCTGGCAGAGGAGGGCCGCGTGCTGTGGCTCACCGATCGCAACGGCCGCCGCTTCGCGGTGCCCTCGGCACGCATCGCCTACGTGGAGCTGGGCCCTGCCAGCGAGCGTCGCATGGGGTTCGGCGCCTGAGCTTCCGCGAGCGCGCCTTGCCGCTCCTCGACCGGCGGCTCCTCTTCGTCACCGGCAAGGGAGGCGTGGGCAAGACGGCGATCACCGCAGCCCTCGGCCTGCTCGCCGCCAGCAGGGGCAAGCGCACCCTGCTCTGCGAGGTGGACGCCAAGGGCGACCTGGCCGACGTCTTCGAGACCTCTCCCGACACCTTCGAGGCCCGCGAGCTGGGCCCCAACCTGTGGTCGATGGCCATGAGCACCGAGGAGTCGCTGCGCGAGTACCTGCGCACGCAGGTGGGGGTGCCCTTCCTGGCCCGGGTGGGCCCGCTGGCGCGCAGCCTCGACTTCGTCGCCAACGCTGCCCCCGGCGTGAAGGAGATCCTCACCGTCGGCAAGCTGGCCTGGGAGGTGCGCGAGCGCCACTACGACCTGGTGGTGGTGGACGCCCCGGCCACGGGTCACGTGGTGAGCCAGCTCTCGGCGCCCCAGGCCATCGCCGAGCTGGTGAAGGTGGGCCGCGTGCGCGACCAGACGGCCTGGATGGCCGACCTGCTGGCCGACTCCGACTCCACCGCGGCGGTGCTGGTGTGCACGCCCGAGGAGATGCCGGTGGTGGAGACCCTGGAGCTGATCGAGCGGATCAGGGCCGAGACCGAGGTGGACATAGCCGCGGTGGTGGTGAACAAGGTGCTGCCCGAGCTGTTCGGCAGGGGCGAGGAGGAGGTGTTCGAGCTGCTGGGCACGCCAGAGGTGGCCGGCGTGCTGTCGGGGGCTGCTGGGGGCGACGCCGAGCCCCTGCTGCGAGCCGCCAGGCTGGCCGTGACCCTGCGCCGCACCAGGGCCGAGCACCTCACGCGGCTGCGCGACGGCGTGGGTTCCCTTCCCCTTCTGTACCTTCCCCATCTCTTCTCCCGCTCGCACGGTGTGCGGGCCACCCGCACCCTCGCCGAGTCGCTGGGCGAGGAGCTGGGCCAGGAGCTGAGGACGTGAGCCCCGGGACGCGTCAGGGGGAGCGCCCCGGAGTGCGGATAGAGGAGCTGCTGGCAAGCAAGGAGATGGTCATCGCCTGCGGGGCGGGGGGCGTGGGCAAGACCACCACGGCAGCGGCGCTGGGGGCCATGGCGGCCTCGCAGCTGGGAGGCAAGGTTCTGGTGGTCACCATCGACCCGGCCCGGCGCCTCGCAGCTGCGCTCGGCATGGAGCGCTTCGGCAACGTGGAGACCAGGGTGCCAACCGAGCTGTTCCGGGCAGCCGGCACCGAGCCCCGGGGCGAGCTGTGGGCGGCCATGCTCGACACCAAGGAGTCGTGGGACGGGCTGGTGAGGGCGCACGCCCCCGACCCGGCCACGCGCGACAGCATCCTGGCCAACCCGCTCTACCAGAACATCACCGGGAAGTTCGTCCAGAGCCACGACTACATCGCCATGGAGCGGCTG
>CAYNQN010000012.1:21260-25729 GCA_964399375.1 uncultured Rhabdothermincola sp.
ATCCACAGCTCGGGCCGCTACGACCTGATCGTGGTGGACACGCCTCCCACCCGCAACGCCATCGACTTCCTCGAGGCGCCCGAGCGCATGGCCGACTTCTTCAGCAGCCGGCTGCTGCGCTGGCTCATCACCCCCTACCGGTCGAGGTGGGTCAACGCCGCCTCCCGGCCCTTCTACCACCTGGCCGACCGCATCCTGGGCTCGCAGTTCCTCGAGGACATAGCCCAGTTCTTCATCCTCTTCTCCACCATGTACGACGGCTTCGTGGAGAGGGCGAGGGCGGTGAGCCGCACCCTGGAGGACCGCCGCACCACCTTCGTGGTGGTCACCACCCTCGAGGAGGCCCCGGTGCGCGAGGCCGAGTTCTTCATGGACGCCCTGAGCTCCCGGGGCTTCCACCTGGGCGCCGTGGTGCTGAACAAGGTGCTGCCGCCCTACTTCGTGCAGCCGGGCGCCACCGCCGTGGCCGAGGAGCTGTGCAGGCGCAGCGCCGAGGTGGCCGAAGAGGTGGTGGCCGGCCTTGCCGGCCTGGAGGCGCGAGCGCGAGCGGGAGCAGAAGCGGGAACGGGAGCGGGCACCGTGGGCGCAGGGCCGGCGGGCGGCACGGGCGCCGCGCTGGGCCCCCCCGACCGCCTCGGCAGGGTGCTGCGGGAGGTGGGCGAGAGCTTCCTGAACTACCGGGTGGTGGCCTCTCGGGAGGCCGAGCAGCTGGGCGAGCTGAGCTGCCCCCCCGAGCTGGTGGCAACCGCCCCGGTGCTCGACGGCGACGTCGCCGACCTGGCCGGCCTGCTCCGCGTCGGCCGAGCCATCTGGACCCCCTGGATCCAGCCGTGAGATCCCACGAAGGGCACACTTGAGTCGTGGCCATCCAGCCAGAGCTAGCCCGCATCGGCAGTGACCTTCCCGCGCCTGCCCTGGAGCACCTCCAGAGGTTGATGTCCTCGTGGGACCTGCTGGCCGACCTCTGCTTCGCCGACCTGATGCTGTTCGTCGCCGACCCTCAGCGCCCCTCCGCAGGCCAGGCCACAGCGGGCGAAGAGCCATCCGGCATCGAGCGGGTCCTGGTGCTGGGCCAGGTGCGCCCCACCACCGGCCAGACCCTCTACCGCACCGACTGGGTGGGATTCACGCTCGATCGCGAGGAGCGACCCCTGGTGGCCCGCTGCCTCGAGCTGGGCGAGATCATGGAGGGCGAGGTCACGAGCGAGGCCCTGCGCGAGACGGTGCGTGAGCAGTGCATCCCGGTGCGCTGGGAGGGTCGCACCATCGCGGTGCTCACCCGCGAGGCTGCCACATCGATCAGGCGCCACCCGGGCGAGCTGGAGCGGGTGTACGTGGAGGTGTTCGGCCGCTTCGCCCGGATGATCGCCCAGGGTGCCTTCCCCTTCAGTCGTGACGAGGTACCGGGTGAGGAGTCGCCGAGGGTGGGCGACGGGGTGATGGTGCTCGACCAGGGCATGAGGGTGATCTACACGTCGCCCAACGCCATGTCGGGCCTGCACCGCATGGGCATCACGGCCAACAGCGACGGGATGCGCCTCGACGAGATGGGCCTGCCCGACGGATCGGTGCGCAGGGCCTACGCCAAGGGCCGACCCTCCACCGAGGAGCTGGAGCTGGGCTCGAGCCCCGAGGTTACGGTGCTGCTCAAGGCCATCCCCCTGCTCGAGAAGCGCAAGGTGACCGGCTCGCTGGTGCTCATGCGCGACGTGTCGGAGCTGCGGCGCCGCGACCGGTTGCTGCTCTCGAAGGACGCCACCATCCGTGAGATCCACCACCGGGTGAAGAACAACCTCCAGACCGTCTCGTCGCTGCTGAAGCTGCAGGGCAGGCGGCTCTCGTCACCCGAGGCGAAGGCCGCCATCGAGGACTCGGTGCGCCGCATCCGCTCGATCGCCCTGGTGCACGAGACCCTGTCGCACGCCGCCCCCGGCGACGACGTGGCCTTCGTCGAGATCGTGAAGCCCCTGGTGCGGATGGTGGAGGAGAGCTTCATCCTGCCCGACCGTCCGATCCGCTTCGAGGTGACGGGCGATGCGGTGACCCTGCCCGCTTCCGTGGCCACCCCGCTGGCCGTGGTGCTCAACGAGGCCTTCCAGAACGTGGTGGACCACGCCTACCCCCGAGTGGGCTACGGGGCGGTCGAGCCCGGTGACGACGGCTTCGTGGGCCACGTGGAGGTGACGCTGGTGAGCCACGGCGACGAGCTGGTGGTGACGGTGACCGACGACGGCAGGGGCCTCCCCGGGGGCTTCGACCCGGAGGCGGGCTCGGGCCTGGGCCTGTCGATCGTGCGAGCGCTCGTGACGGGCGAGCTGGGGGGCACCCTGGAGCTGCGCGACACAAGGGCGCCGGCGGGCGAGCCCACAGGTTCCGAGGCGGGCCAGGCCGCCGGGCGGGGGACCACCGTGGAGGTGAGGGTGCCGATCTCGGCCAGCGAGGAGCTGAGCGGCCCCACGACGCTCGACACCGGGCAGGTGCCGGTGATCAGGAGGATGGACGCGAAACAGCCTCCCGCAGGGGAGGCTGCTCAGCTCTAGCTCGGTGACCGGTTGGTCAGGAAGCCCGGCGCTTGGCTGCGAGCCAGCGCCGGCGGAGCTTGCGGCGCTCTTCTTCGGAGGTGCCACCCCAGATACCGGAGTCCTGGTTGGTGGTGAGAGCGAACTCGAGGCACGGCTGGCGGGCCTCGCACTCGCTGCAAACCGCCTTGGCCGCCTCGATCTGCTCGATGGCGGGGCCGGTGGTGCCGATTGGGAAGAAGAGGTCGGGGTCTGTGTCACGGCAAGCGGAGTGCGCTCGCCAATCGTCGTTGGGGCTCACAGAGAGCGTGTGCACTGTAGTGAGGGCCACCATGCCTCCACGTCGTAGGGTTCACGACCGCCGCTCGACGTCACCGATCAGAGGTCGTGAAGCTGTTCACATGCCGCCGCACTCCGAAGGAGCGACGTACAGCTGGGACACGGCGAATTTAATGGTCATCTCTTTGTCATTCAAGGGGTGTGCCCGATTTCACCATCACACTTGCGCTGGCTCCGCATGCGTCGCCAGCGCCCGCTTCGCGGATCCGGGCGTCATCTTCGAAAGCTGCTCCGTGAAGCTGCGCAGCTTCACGAGGATCCTCTCGGTATCACGAGAGAGAGGATGTCGGGCTCGTGCCTGAAGGTGAGCTCGGTGGTGTCGCCCAGGTGGTCGCCGTCGACCTGGTAGGGGAAGGGGCCGTAGCCCTTCACGGTTAGGGCGGTCAGGTCGTGGCGCTCGTCGACGTGGCGGCTGCGGTGCAGGTGGCGGCCGCTGCCCAGGGCCGAGGCAGCCAGGGGAAGGAAGGGGACCAGGTTCAGGGTGCGGAAGGAGATCACGGACAGGCCCCGGTCGAGCGAGGCCTGGGGAGCCACGTCGAAGGGCCGCCGGCCCACGTAGGTGTAGGGGTTGGTGTTGAGGCACACGGCGAACACGGCGTCGTCCACCAGGGCGTCGGCCGGCGCGCCGGCACCCTGGGGGCCCAGGTGTAGCGAGAAGCGGGGCCGGCTGCGGTCGTAGTGGCGCAGCCAGGTGTCCACCGCGCACCAGGCGAACCACGCGTGGCTGGCCCAGCGCTTGAGGAAGTTGCGCCTCTCCACCTGGGCCACCACGGCGGCGTCGAAGCCCATGCCCACGTGGAACAGGAAGTAGCGGCCGTCGACCGACCCCAGTCCCACCCGGCGCACCGAGCCGGCGGCCAGGGCGTCGAGCAGCTCGCCCGTGGCCTCAACCGGGTCGTCGGGCAGGCCGAGGGTGCGGGCGAACACGTTGGTGGACCCTCCCGGGAGGGCCGCCAGCGCGGTGCCGGTGCCCGCCAGGCCGTTGGCCGCCTCGTTGAGCGTGCCGTCGCCGCCCAGCACCACCACCACGTCGGTGCCGGCAGCGGCCGCCCCCTGCGCCAGCCGGGTGGCGTGGCCCCTGCGGCTGGTCTCCACCGCCCTCACCTCGTGGTCGGCGGCCAGCGCCTTCTGGATGACGACCTTGGCCTGCGTCGTGACCGACGAGGCAGACGAGTTCACGATGAGCAGCACGCTCTGCCTCTTGGGCATCTGCCGATCGTAGAGCTGCCCGCCCTTGGTGACGCTGCGAGCTGTCTCGTGAGGCTGCGCAGCGCAAGCGGAGCAGCGCCGAGCGTGATGCTCAATCCGCGAAGCGGGCGCTGGCGACGCATGCGGAGCCAGCGCAAATGTGGTTGCGAAGAGTTGGATTGGACCCAATCCAACTCGGAGCGCAGACTGTCGGGCCATGAACGTCGTCGTCTGCGTGAAGCAGATCCCCGACCCGGCCGACCCGGGTGCGCTGGATCCAGATACCAAGACCCTCAAGCGGGACACCAAGCTCATACTCGACGAGTCCGACTCCTACGGGGTCGAGATGGCTCTCCAGCTCGCCACGGCGGCTGGTGGGGGCGATGTGACGCTGGTGTCGATGGCCCCCAACGGCGAGGTGAG
>CAYNQN010000013.1:0-13069 GCA_964399375.1 uncultured Rhabdothermincola sp.
CCTGGCTCAAGGCCCAAGGCATCACCCAAGGAAACCCAGACGGAACCTTCAACCCAACGGGCAACCTCTCCCGACAGGCCATGTCAGCGTTTCTCTACAGACTGGCCAACGGCCCAGATGCCCCAGCGCCCTGCACGACCTCTCCTTACCCAGACGTACCGGCAGGGGATCAGTTCTGCCCCTACATCGCATGGATGGGCGAGACAGGCATCACCACCACACCACCAGGAGACAACTTCCGTCCCAACGACGCCCTGACCCGCCAGGCCATGGCTGCGTTCCTCTACCGCTACACCACGGTGATCCCCACCGAGCTGTAGCCATCTAGAGCACGAACACAGGGCCGATCGGCCCGAACGAAGGGGGCCGGGGCTTACGCCCCGGCCCCCTTCGTTCTTGCGTCGCTGAGACCAGAGGTCGGATTCTTAGGCCGGGGTTTCTGGTTCGTACTGACGAACTCGGTTTCGGTTGACTACCCAGAGTCGTCCGGTGATGTTCCTGCGACCGAGTGCATTGCAAAGCACCGTTGCAGCTCGCAACAGATCGGAGCGGAGCGGAATACCTCGACGGTTCGCGTGCCGAGGTTCTCGTCGAGCTTGACCTTCACGCGATGTCAGGTGAGCTCGACGAAGCGACCGTTGGCAAGCAGGCCCCCGTAGGCGATGCATGCCCGGATGTCAGCCTCCTCGAGCTGGGGATACTCCTCGAGGATCTCACCAGTGGTCATGCCTTGTGCCAAGAACCCCAGGATCAATCCCACCCAGATGCGATGGCCGCGAATGCAGGGCTTACCGCCGCACACCTCGGGGTCCACCGAGATCCGCTCCAGGGCTTGGGCTTCGGTCACGAAACCCATGATCCCACGATCGGCGGTCGTTTCCACTCGATTCCGGGCCGTAGGCATGAGGTTTGGCCTTACCGTCGGCAGTCGACGGCGACGTGCAGGGCTGCGCAGATCTCACGCATCCGGTCGTCGCTCAGCCTGCCCATGCGGTCGACCAGTGAGGAGAGAGCAACTCTCTCGACCGAATCCAGGTTCGCCGCACTGGGCAGGGGTACCGGGTCGTCGCCCGGCTCCAAGACCACCTCGCTGGCGAGGCCTCTGATAGTCGTTGTACAGGGAGCTACCAGCGCTCGACGAAGGCGGGGGAGGACGGCGTCACGAGACAGCACTACGACTGGCCGACGTTCGATGTCTGGGACTTCACACCACCAGACCTCTCCTCTATGCGGGCCAGCGCTCATGTCTCGGGCCTGGTCTCGGACACCGCAACGCAGAACGACTCGAGGTCGCCCCACGCATCAGGCTCGCTCAGCGGGTGCTCGTCGTAGGCCGCGTATGACGCGTCGATCTCCGTGGCCCGGCGCTGTTCGACCAGCGACCTCAAGGCCTCGTCGATCAGCGCGGCGTCGGTTTCAGCACCGATCATCTCTCTGGCGCTGCGCAGCAGCTCCTCGTCGACCGTCGTGCTCAACCTGATCCTCCTCATTGCCATGCCACAATCGTAGCATTCATCTGCTACTCGGTGACCTCAATGTAGAGCGCTCGACAACATATGTCAATGTATTTTGATGTGTTTCAAAGGTCAGTCGCCGCTCTCGCTGATGACCGCTCCCGCCTGAACCACCTCGGGCCCGGTCACCACGTCATCGTGCGAGGTCGAACGCCGGCATCACCTCGGCGGCGAAGCGCTCGAGCTGCTCGATCAGCACCCTCTGCGGCGTGGCCACGGGGTAGCCCACCATGATCTCCTCCAGGCCGGGCCACTTGGCCTGGACCTCCAGCAACCTCTCGGCCACGTACTCGGGCGGGCCCGCTATCCAGGCGCCCATCTCTATGGCGTCCTCCACCTTGGGCAGGTCGGCCGCGGGCGCTAGCGACGGGTCGTCCAGCAGGTCGAGCTGCTCGGAGGTCAGCCCCGGGAAGAAGCCCAGGGGAGCGAACATCTTGATGTGCTCCTCGAAGTAGGGCCTGGCCTGCTCGATGGCCTGCTCCTTGCTGTCGGCGACCCATATGGAGAGGCCGAGGATCAAGCCCTCTCCCAGCTGCGTCTCCCTGCCGTGCCTCAGCTGCGCATCGCGGAACGCCTCGAACAGGCCGGGCCTCGCACCCCCGATGCCAGCGCCGCCGCCGGCGATCCCCTTGATCCCGTGCTTGGCCATGAAGTCGAGGCCACGTGGGTTGGCGCTCACGATCGGCTGGTAGATCTCCACCGGAAGGTGCTTGGGCCGGGGTACCAGGCCGATCTCGGCGACCTCGTACCCCCGGTAGGGCACCGGCTCGGGGATGGAGTAGCGAGGCCCACTGTGGGAGAAGGTGGGCTCGTTGAACGCCTTGAGCATCAGCTCCACCTGTTCTTCGAACAGCTCCCGGTTGGCGTCCTGGTCGAGCAGGGGCGACCCGAGCACCTCCACCTCACGGGTGTGGTAGCCGCGGCCCACCCCGAAGATCACGCGGCCGTCGGTGAGGATGTCAGCGGTGGCGTAGTCCTCGGCCAGGCGCAGCGGGTGCCAGGCGGGTGCGATGTTGAAGCCGCACCCGAACTTCAGCTTCTCCGTGAGGTGGGCCAGGTGCACCGCCAGCAAGGGGATGCTCGGTATGCACTCGTACCCCTCGACCTGGAAGTGGTGCTCAGCCAGCCAGATGGTGGAGTAGCCGCAGCGATCCATGACCTCGCAGATGGCCTGGGTCTTGTCGAAGACGGATGCGAGGTGCTCGTCGGTCTGGCGGCGGTCGTTCACCCGCGCCCCGCCGTAGCCCAGGTCGTCCAGGTCCACATGCCCCGCGTACAGCGAGCTGAAGCGCCGTATCACCCGACCTCCATCCGTAGGGAGGCTGACAACCTAACATTTGCTTGTTACCCAGGGCAACGGGTTCTTTGCAGGAGATCTGCGCTGGCGATCGCTAGCCCGCAGCAGGAACCAGCGGGAAACCGAGTGCCTCGGCGAGAGCGTTGGCGATGTGGACGGCAGGGTCGTCGCACGGCCCGGTGGTGCGGCCCCCAGGAGTGGTGGGTGCGTCAGGGGGGCATTCCCCAGACTTGATGTCGCTGTTCACCATCACCACCAGGGTGATGTCCTCGGCAAGCTCGTGCTGGACGACGGTGTTGAAGCCCGGCAGCTCGCCGGTGTGGCCGTACCAGCCGTAGGCGAGCCCCAGGCCCAGGCCGTAGGCGCGCTCTGGCGAGTTGGGTGGGACGGAGAAGTCGAACGAGTTGAGGCGTTGCTCCTGCCACTCCGGCGACAGCAGGCCGTCGCCCGTCACGAGGGCTCGCCCGTAGGTCAGGAGGTCCTGGAGATCGGAGATCATCGCCCCTGCGGCCCACCCCCACGAGGGGTTCCAGTTGGTGGCGTCGGCTGGCTTGCCGTCGTCCTGGCCCTGCGTCGTGTACCCGGTGGCGTGGGGCTGGGGGAAGGTTCCGTCAGTGGGGAACACGGTGGACGAGAGACTCAGCGGCTTCACCACTTGCTCGTCGATCACCTCGCCGATCGGCTTGCCCGTCACCTGCTCGATGACCATGCCCAGCAGGATCGTGTTGGTGTTGGAGTAGAAGGTCTGGGCTCCGGGGGCGAACATCGGCTCCTGCCCCTTCACGAGGTCCACCAGCTGCTGGGGCGCCCAGGCGTGATCGGGGTCGTTGAAGATGGTCTGCTGAAAGCCTTCGTCGAAGGTGTAGGAGGGGATGCCGCTGCGCATGGCGGCGAGCTGCCCGAGGGTGGCCTGTGGGTTGGGCATGCCCGGCACGTACACGTCGATCGGGTCGTCCAGCGAGAGCAGGCCTTGCTCGGCCAGCTGGAGCAGGGCGGTGATCGTGAAGGTCTTGGTCACGCTGCCTACGCGCTGGTTGACGTCGGGCGCCATGGGGATCGTCTCGTCCCAGTCCTCGTGCCCGATGGTGGCGATCCAGGTGCCCTGCGGCGTGCGCACGGCCATCACCGCGCCGGGAGCGCTCACCCCGGAGAACGAAGATGTGGCCGCCGAGTCCAGCCGCTCGGTGATGAGAGGGTCGAGGCCGTCCTCCACGATCGAGAGCTCCCCCGAGCTCGACGAGGGACCTTGCGTGGTCGACGAGCCCGACGAGCTCTCCGATCCGTCACCGCAGGCGACGACTCCTATGGCCATCCCCAGAACGGCAAGGATCGCCAGCGCTGTTCGAATCCGTACCCGCACGGGGCCCTCCATTGGCGCATTCCTCTCGTCCTCGGGATCGGCGCCTGGGGTTCGTACGCCGTCAGAAAAAAATTGCGCCCTCGGAAGGATTCGAACCTTCGCTCCCGCCTCCGGAGGGCGGTGCTCTATCCCCTGAGCTACGAGGGCAGGACTGAGAAGCCTAGCCAGGCGGTGATCGACCGACCTCAACGGATGTGCCGCACCGAGAGAGCCACGAAGCGGCAACGAGCTTCGAGAGCGGTCGATGGGGCCAGTACGATCGGCTGACTGTCCCCGCCCAGGCTCGGCCGAGCCCCGGGCCCATCTCTCGGGAGGACCGCTGTGATACGCGACCAGCTGGCCGACGCTCTCCTGAGCGTGTTGGGCAGCCTCGAGATCACACCGCTGCCGGAGCGGATCGATCTCGAGCGCCCTGCCCGGCGTGAGCACGGCGACTGGTCGTCGAACGTTGCGCTGGCGGCAGGCAAGCGCGCTGGTTGGAACCCTCGTGAGCTGGCCATGGCCATCGCCGAGCGCCTCTCCGCAGACCTTCCCCCGCACGTGGAGAAGGTGGAGGTGGCGGGGCCCGGCTTCGTGAACTTCCACCTGGCGGGCTCGTGGCTCCACGAGCTGCTGGTGCAGGTGGTGGCCGCAGGTGCCGAGGGCTACGCCCGCCCCGATCTGGGCCAGGGCAGGCACGTGAACGTGGAGTTCGTGAGCGCCAACCCCACCGGGCCCATACACGCGGGCCACGGGAGGGGCGCCGCCTACGGCGACTCGCTGGCGCGCCTGCTGGAGCGCTGCGGCTACGAGGTGACCCGTGAGTACTACCTGAACGATCGCGGGACGCAGATGGCGTTGTTCGCCCAGTCGCTGGCTGCCCGCCAACGTGGCGAGGACGTGCCCGAGGGCGGGTACCAGGGCGACTACATCGTGCAGTGGGCAGCGGAGATGCCCACGGGAGCCGACCCCATCGAGTGGGGCGAGGCCCGCGCCATCGAGGACCACCGGCGCACCCTCGAGCGCATGCACATCCGCTTCGACAATTGGTTCAGCGAGCGATCGCTGCTGGAGAGCGGGGCCATACTCCAGACGCTCGCCGACCTGGAGGCCCACGGCGCCATCTACGAAGCCGACGGCGCCACCTGGTTGCGCAGCACGGACGGCGGCGACGACAAGGACCGCGTCCTCGTGAAGGGCGACGGCGAGTACACCTACCTCCTGCCCGACATCGCCTACCACCGCGACAAGCTCACCCGGGCCGACCTGCTGATCGACGTGTGGGGAGCCGATCACCACGGCTACGTGCCCCGCATGCGTGCCGCAATAGGCGCCCTCGGCAACGACCCCGCGTGCCTGGAGGTGGCCATAACGCAGATGGTCACCCTCATGGAGGACGGCCAGGAGGTGAAGCTCTCGAAGAGGGCGGGCACCATCATCGAGCTGGCCGAGGTGCTCGACGCCGTGGGCCCCGACGCCGCCCGGCTCACCTACCTGCTCCAGTCGATCGACTCCCCGCAGACGTTCGACTTCGACGTGGTGCGCAGCCAGGCCATGGAGAACCCGGTGTTCTACGTGCAGATGGCCCACGCGCGCATCCGCTCGATCTTCAGGGTGGCCGCTGAGCGCGGCGTGGAGGTGCGAGCTGCCGGCGACGTCGACCTGAGCCTCCTCGACCACGAGAGGGAGCTGGAGGTGCTGCGCTCGCTGAGCGAGCTGCCCGACGTCGTGGCGCTCGCAGCCAGGGAGAGAGCGCCGCACAGGATCACCACGTGGGTGCGTGAGCTGGCGGGCGCCTTCCACGGCTTCTACCACGACTGCTACGTGATGGGCGACGGCGTCTCGCCCGAGCTCACGCAGGCCCGCCTGGCCCTGGTCTCGGCCGCCGAGGTGGGCCTGAAGATCGGGCTCGACCTGCTGGGCATCGACGCCCCGGAGCAGATGTGAGCGCCATCCCCCTCTCGCTGCTGCCCGACACCAGCGAGGTGGGCCCGGAAGGACAACTGCTCATAGGGGGGTGCGACACGCTGGAGCTCGCGGAGCGCTTCGGCACGCCCCTGTTCGTCTACGACGAGCAGCACCTGCGGGAGCGTTGCAGGCAGTCGGTGGAAGCTTTCGGCCCCGGCGTCGCGTACGCCAGCAAGGCCTTCCTCTGCCTGGCCATGGCGCGGTTGGTGGCCGAGGAGGGCATGGGCCTCGACGTCTCTACCGGAGGCGAGCTGCACGTGGCGCTGGCCGCGGGCGTGGCTCCCGAGCTCGTGGTGCTGCACGGCAACAACAAGTCCCTCGACGAGCTGGCCACCGCTCTGGATGCCGGCGTAGGGCGGGTGGTCGTCGACAGCTTCGAGGAGCTCGATCGCATCGAGGTTCTGGTGGGCTCGGGTCTTCCGGTGCCCAAGGTGCTGCTGCGGGTCACGCCTGGCGTGGAGGCCCACACCCACGAGTTCGTGCGCACCGGTCAGGAGGACACCAAGTTCGGCTTCAGCCTGGCATCGGGTGCGGCCGAACAGGCCGTGCAGCGCGCCACGGCTTCGTCGGCGATCGAGTTGGTGGGCGTCCATGCCCACATCGGCAGCCAGATCTTCGAGGCCGGGTTCTTCGAGCTGGAGGTGGAGGCCCTGGCCGGCTTCGTGAACGAGCACGGCTTCGAGGAGCTATCGGTGGGCGGAGGCCTGGGTGTTCCCTACGTGCAGGGCGAGGCGGCGCCCACCATCGCCGAGTGGGGCCAGGCGATCGAGCGGGCTCGTGCCGCCCACGGGATCCGGGCCCGGGTAACCGCAGAGCCGGGCCGGGCCATAGCGGCATCGGCCGCCGTGACCCTCTACACGGTGGGCACCATCAAGTCGCTGCCGGGCATCCGCACCTACGTCGCCGTCGACGGCGGGATGAGCGACAACCCCCGGCCCGTCCTCTACGGGAGCGGCTACGAGGCGTTCCTTCCAAGGGCGGTGACCGCAGAGAGGCCGTTGGTGGTGACCGTCGTCGGCAAGCACTGCGAGTCGGGCGACGTCTTGGTGCGTGACGCCCAGGTACCGGGCGACCTGGCGGTGGGCGACGTGTTGGCCACGCCCGTCACCGGCGCCTACGGCCACACCATGGCTTCCAACTACAACAAGGTCGCCCGCCCGGCGGTGGTCTTCGTGGCCGGCGGCGAGGCCCGCCTGGTGGTGCGCCGGGAGACCTTCGACGACCTCCTGCGACTGGATCTCTGAGCAGGTCACGGCATGTGGGGCGCTAGCCTTCGGCCGTGACCGGTCCGGATGGCGATGCACTGGTGCGGGTCGGCGTGCTCGGTTGCGGCACAGTCGGCTCCTCCTTCGTAGAGCTGCTGAACGGGCGCGCCCAGGCCATCGAGGACCGCACCGGCGTGCGCCTGGAGGTGGCCCGGGTGGCCGTGCGAGACATGGCCCGCCCTCGCGGCATCGAGCTCCCCCCCGGCCTGCTCACCGACGACGCGTCGGCCGTGGCATCCGACCCCGACATCGACGTGGTCGTGGAGGTCATGGGGGGCATCGAGCCGGCCCACGACCTGGTGCTCACGGCCATCAAGGCCGGCAAGCCCGTGGTCACGGCCAACAAGGAGCTGTTGGCCAGCAGGGGCTCGGAGATCTTCGCTGCAGCAGAGACCGCGGGCGTGGACCTGCTCTTCGAGGCGGCTGTAGGGGGAGGGATCCCTCTCATGAGGCCGCTGCGAGAGTCGCTCCTGGGCGAGACGGTGGAAGCGGTCGTGGGCATCGTCAACGGCACGACCAACTACATCCTCACCCGCATGACCGAGGCAGGCCAGGCCTACGAGGAGGCCCTCGCCGAAGCTCAGGCCCTGGGCTACGCCGAGGCGGACCCCACCGCCGATGTGGAGGGCTACGACTCGGCGGCCAAGCTCGCCATCATCGCCACGATCGCCTTCGGCGCGCAGGTCTCGGTGGAAGACGTGTACTGCGAGGGCATCAGCGGGGTCACCGCTCAGGACATCGCCTACGCCACGAGCCAGGGGATGGTGGTCAAGCTCCTCGCGGTGGCGCAGCACCTGGGCGGGGCCTCGCAGCCGCCGGACGGAGAGGCGTCGGTGGGGTCGACGCAGGGGAGCATCGCCCTTCGAGTGCACCCCGCCCTCGTACCAAACACCCACCCGCTGGCCTCCGTGCGCGAGAGCTACAACGCGGTGTTCGTGGAGGGGGCCGCCGCGGGCGGCCTCATGTTCTACGGCCGCGGCGCGGGGGGCGGCCCCACGGCCAGCGCTGTGCTGGGCGACGTGGTGGACGCGGCGCTGAACCTCCGCAAGGGGGCCCACGCCAGCCTCGGGACGTTCCGGCGGATGCCGCTGGAGCCCATCGACGAGCTGCGCAGCGAGCACTACCTGGTGGTGGAGGCAGCCGACCGCCCCGGCGTGCTGGCCGCCATAGCGGGGGTCTTCAGCGCTCACGGGGTGTCCATAGCTTCGATGAAGCAAGACCTTCCTTCCTCTTCCCTTGGGGCGACCGGCTCGGCGCCCGCCCAGAGCGCCCGCATCGTGTTCGTCACCCACCTGGCGCGCGAGCGCGACATGCGCGCCACGGTGGACGACCTGAGTCGCCTCGACGTGGTGCACCAGGTGGGGAGCCGCATCCGAGTGCTGGCCGACGAGACATGAGGTATGTGAGCACCAGGGGCGCGGCCCCCGAGCTGGGCTTCGCCGATGCCCTGCTGGCCGGCCTGGCGCGCGACGGGGGCCTCTACGTTCCCCAGAGTTGGCCCTCGCTTCCAGCTGCCACCTTCCACAGGCTTTCCTCGGCTTCCTACGAGGAGGCCGCGCTGGAGGTGATGGCCCCCTTCGTGGAGCCTTCGATGAGCCGCGACGAGCTGGCGCCGATCGTCGAGAGCACCTACGCCACCTTCGACGATCCGGAGGTGGTGCCCCTTCGCCGGCTGAGCGACGGGATCTGGCTGGCCGAGCTGTTCCACGGGCCCACCCTGGCCTTCAAGGACGTGGCCCTGCAGCTGGTGGGCAGGCTCTTCGACCACGAGCTGCACAAGCGCGGCGAGCGGATCACGATCGTGGGCGCCACCTCGGGAGACACGGGCTCGGCAGCCATAGAGGCGTGCCGCGACCGGGACGCCATCGACATCTTCATCCTCCACCCCGCCGGCCGGGTCTCGGAGGTGCAGCGGCGCCAGATGACCACGGTGCTCGCCCCCAACGTGCACAACATCGCGGTGGAGGGCACCTTCGACGACTGCCAGGACCTCACCAAGGCCCTCTTCGGCGACGCCGATCTGCGTGATCGCCGCCGCCTCTCGGCCGTGAACTCCATCAACTGGGCGAGGGTGATGGCCCAGATCGTCTACTACGTGAGGATCGCGGCGCAGCTGCGGGCGAGCGATCAGGACAGCCCCCCTGGTTCGGTGGCCTTCTCGGTGCCTACCGGCAACTTCGGCAACGTCTTCGCAGGTCACGGGGCGAGGCGCATGGGCACCTCCATCTCCGAGCTGCTGGTGGCCAGCAACCGCAACGACATCCTCACCCGCCTGTTCACCACTGGCACCATGGCCATCAGCGAGGTCCACCCCACGCTCAGCCCGAGCATGGACATACAGGTCTCGTCGAACTTCGAGCGGCTGCTGTTCGAGCTGCTCGACAGGGACGGTCCGGTGGTCGGCGAGCTGCTCGAGGGGTTCCGGTCCACCGGGTCGCTCACCCTCGATCCCTCATGTCTCGACCAGCTGAGGCAGGGCTGGGTTGCCCTTCGCCTCGACGACACCGAGACCGCCGAGGTGATCGCCCGCACCTACGAGAGCGACGGCGTGCTGGTGGATCCCCACACGGCCGTGGGCCTGGGCGCCGCTCGGAGCTGGCTGGGCTCCGGCGCCGATCCGGGTGGTCCGGTCGTCACCCTCGCCACCGCGCACCCCGCCAAGTTCCCCGACGCCGTGGAGGCGGCCACCGGCGTCCGGCCTCCCCTCCCGGCCCGGTTGGCCGACATCTTCGACCGGCCCGAGCGCTACGTGACCCTCCCCAACGACGTGGACGCGATCCGGTCGCACATCGAGGCCAGCCTGGCATGATCATTGGATGAAACACGTGGTGTGCGTCCCCGACGGTTGCGCCGATGAGCCCAACGAGGACCTGGGCGGGCGGACACCCCTGGAGGTGGCCTCCATGCCCGTGCTGCGGGCGCTGGCAGCCAGGGGCGAGGTGGGCCGGGCGGCGGTGATCCCCGAGGGGATGGCGCCGGGGAGCGACGTGGGGAACATGTCGATCTTCGGCTACGACCCCCGGCGCTACCACACCGGCCGCGCCCCCATCGAGGCGGCGGCGCTCGGCCTGCGCCTCACGCCCGACCAGGTCGCCTACCGGTGCAACCTCGTGACCGTCGGCCCCGACGGCACGATGGTGGACTTCGCGGGAGGGCACCCCAGCACCGAGGACGCCGCCAAGGCGATCGAGGCCCTCCAGGCCACCCTCGGTGGCAACGGGATAGAGCTCCACCCGGGCGTCGAGTACCGGCACGTGATGGTGGCGCCCCGGGAGCTCGCCGACGCCCAATGCACCCCGCCCCACGACCTCACCGGCCGCCCCGTCGCCCTGCCCACCGGGCCGGCGGCCAAGGCCCTCATCGAGCTGATGGAGGCTTCCAGGGAGGTGCTGGAGGATTTCGACCTCGATGCCAACCAGGTGTGGCTCTGGGGCCAGGGCTCGCAACCCGAGATGCCCTCGTTCTCCTCGCTCTACGGGCTCGACGGAGCGCTGAGCAGCGCGGTCGACCTGGTGAGGGGCCTCGGCGTGCTCACCGGCATCGAGGTGCTCGACGTGGAGGGGATGACGGCTGGGTACGACACCGACTACGCGGCCCAGAGGGAGTGCGCGCTCGACGCCCTCGCCGACGGCGCCGACCTGTTCATCGTGCACATAGAGGCCACCGACGAGGCCGGCCACGCGGGCCACGTGGACGAGAAGGTGCGCTCGCTGGAGCTGTGGGACCGGCTGGTGCTCGCCGACCTGGTGGAGGGCCTGGAGCGCATCGGGCCCTGGAGGCTTCTCCTACTTCCCGACCACGCCACACCGCTGGCTCTTCGCACACACACCTCCGACCCGGTGCCCTACCTGATGGTCGACTCTCGCAGCGACGGCCCGGGAGGCATCTACTCCGAGGCCGGCGTGGCGCACCTGCCGGCGGTGCCCGGCCACGAGCTCATGGGACGGCTGGTCGGCGCGTGAGCGCAGCCCGCCCTCAGATTTCCTCCTGCTGACCCCACCTGCCCTCATAGTGTTGCCTGGCACCGGGCATGGTGGGTAGCATGATCAGTGCCGTACAGGTGGCGGGCATGCTCCCGGCCCCGACGGCGTCCCGCTGATCCAGCTGAGCCGAGGCTCGGCGACGTGATTGCCTACTCGCTCTTCCTTGCAATCGCGGGGGAGGCAGCGGGGTGTTCCTTCCCAATGGAAAGACCCGAGCCGATAGGCGAGGGTCTCAGCAGCACAGCGTGCGTTCGATCCGAGCGAGTCGAGGATCGATCGGAACGGTGAGCAACAGACGAGGCCTGCAAGTACAGGTCTTTAGAGAGGTGCCATGAGCAGCGTGGATGCCCAACAGCTGGAGCGTGCGACGCTCGAGAGCAAAGACCGCGACGAGCTCCAGACCATCGCCGCCGCGCTCGGCGCGAAGCCTGGTTCGCGAGCCCGCAAGGCCGAGATCGTCGACATGATCCTGGAGGTCGCCACCGGCGGTGCCGGTGGAGCGGGACCCGACGGCGCCACGAAGGCGACCCGCAACGGCTCGAGGTCGACCAGGAAGGCGGAGGCAGGAGACGGCCAGGATGCCGAAGCGGCTCCGGAGAGCGGGCCTGCCGAGGTGCAGGACGCCGACAAGTCCGACAGGGCCGGTGAGCCCGAGCCGGCACCGGAGTCCTCTTCGAAGGAGCCGGCTCAGACCCCCGCCGACGCCGACTCTGGTCAGGCGGGCGCGGCGAACGGCGAGAGCTCCAGGGCATCGGGCTCCGAGGCACCCGCGGGCCAGCAGGAGCGCGGGCAGCGCAGCGGTAGCGGCAACAGCGGTGGCGGCAACAGCGGCCAGCAAGGTCGTGACGATGGCGAGCCGGGCAATCGCCGGCGCCGCCGCCGGGGCCGCGATCGTGATCGGGACCGGGACCGGGATCCCGGTCGGGAGCGCCAACCCGAGGAGAACTGGCAGGGGGAGCCCGTCGAGGTCGAGGGCCTGCTCGACCTGCGTGACGAGGGCTACGGCTTCTTGCGCATCAAGGGTTACCTGCCTAGCAAGGACGACGTCTACGTGTCGGTGAAGCAGGTGCGCCAGTTCGGCCTGCGCAAGGGCGATCACGTGAAGGGCGCCAGCCGCCCGGCCGGTCGCAACGAGAAGAACCCGGCCCTGCTGCGCATCGACAGTGTGAACGGCGGCGACGCCGAGACCTCCAAGGCGCGGCCCAACTTCGAGGACCTAACGCCGCTGTTCCCCGACGAGCGCCTGACGCTCGAGGTGGAGACCGACCCCACCAACATGACGGCACGCATCGCCGATCTGGTCTCGCCCATCGGCAAGGGCCAGCGCGGGCTCATCGTGTCGCCGCCCAAGGCCGGCAAGACCACGGTGATGAAGCAGATCGCCCGCTCGATCGAGACCAACAACCCAGAGGTGCAGCTCATCGTGCTGCTCATAGACGAGCGGCCGGAAGAGGTCACCGACATGCGACGCTGGGTGAAGGGCGAGGTTGCCGCCTCCACCTTCGACCGGCCCTCCGACGAGCACACCGCTGTGGCCGAGCTGGTCATCGAGCGGGCCAAGCGGATGGTCGAGGACGGCCGCGACGTGGTCATCATCCTCGACGGCATCACCCGCCTGGCGAGGGCCTACAACCTCGCAGCGCCGACCACGGGCCGGATCATGTCGGGTGGTATCGACACCGGCGCCCTCTACCCACCGAAGA
>CAYNQN010000013.1:13079-25490 GCA_964399375.1 uncultured Rhabdothermincola sp.
CCACTGCGCTCATCGACACCGGCTCCAAGATGGACGAGGTGATCTTCGAGGAGTTCAAGGGCACGGGGAACATGGAGCTGCGCCTCGACCGCAAGCTGGCCGAGCGCCGCATCTACCCGGCCATCGACGTGGACGCCTCGTCCACCCGCCACGAGGAGCTCCTCTTCGACCGCAAGCAGCTCCAGATGGCCTGGAAGCTCCGCCGTGTCCTCTCGGGTCTCGCCGAAGGAGGCAGTGGTGCGGGCCTGGAGATGCTCATCGACCGCCTCTCCACCTTCAAGAACAACGACGACTTCCTCGCCGAGGTGGCCAAGGCCCCCTCGGGCGGTGCCTAGGCGAGGACCGATCCCGGGCGAGACCCATCGCCCGTCCATCTGGCGCTCCCGGCGCCCACCCGGACACACTGGACCCACACACATCTTCGATGGAGCGAATGCGATGAAGGCTGACATCCACCCCGAGTACGTGGTCGCGACCGTGCGTTGCTCCTGCGGCAACACCTTCGAGACACGATCGACCAAGGCAGACCTCCACGTGGAGCTCTGCAACGAGTGCCACCCGTTCTTCACGGGTACGCAGAAGCTCGTGGACTCTGGCGGTCGCATCGAGCGCTTCGAGAAGCGCTACGGCAAGCGCAAGAAGAAGCGTGCTCCAGAGGCTGGCTGATCTCGCCAGGGAGCACGCTGAGGTCGAGGCTCGCCTCGCCGATCCCGACGTTCTGGGAGACCAGCGTCTCTACGCCGACACAGCTCGCCGCTACAGCGAGCTAACCGAGATAGTCGAGCGCGCCCGCCAACTCGACGAGCTGAGGGACGACCTTCAAGCTGCTCGGGAGATGTACGCCGAGGCCGACTCGGCCGGCCGCGACCTGATGCGCACCGAGGTCGAGAGCGCCGAGCAGGGCATAGCCCGCCTGGAGGAGGAGATCCGCCTGCTCCTGCTGCCCCGCGACCCCAACGAGGGCCGCAACGTGATCGTGGAGATCAGGGGCGCCGAGGGGGGTGAGGAGGCCAACCTCTTCGCACGAGACCTGTTCGAGATGTACCGCTCGTACGCCGGCCGCATGGGTTGGAAGCTGGAGGTGCTGGGCTCGCACCCCTCCGACCGGGGCGGCTTCACCGACGTGGCGTTCTCGCTGGGGGGTGAGGGCGTGTGGTCGAGGATGAAGCACGAGGGCGGGCCGCACCGGGTGCAGCGGGTTCCGGTGACCGAGTCGCAGGGGAGGGTGCACACGTCGTCGGCCACGGTCTCGGTGCTACCCGAGGCCGAGGAGGTGGAGGTGCAGATCGACCCCGGCGACCTCCAGATCGACGTGTACCGCTCGTCGGGGCCCGGTGGCCAGTCGGTGAACACCACCGACTCGGCGGTGCGGATCACGCACAAGCCCACGGGCACGGTGGTCTCGATGCAGGACGAGAAGAGCCAGCTGCAGAACCGCGCCAAGGCCATGAGGGTGCTGCGCGCCCGCCTCGCCCAGATGGAAGAGGAGAGAAAGGCTGCGGAAGCTTCCTCCACCAGGAAGGGCCAGATAGGCGGGGGAGGGCGGTCGGAGAAGATCCGCACCTACAACTTCAAGGAGAACCGCCTCACCGACCATCGCATCGGCCTCACCATCTACCGGCTCGATCGGGTGCTGGCCGGCGAGCTCGAAGAGGTCTCCGACGCGCTCGTGGCCGAGGAGCGCCACCGCCAGCTCAGCGACTCCGATCCGAGCTGACGCCGGTGGCCGTCCCTGCGAGCCCCGAACGACCCGAACCGGCGTGCGCTCGTCATCGATGTGATGACACGGGTACGCAGGCTGAGGTGGTCACGTTGCGGGAGCTGCTGGCGGGCGCCACCGAGCGGCTGGGAGCCGAGCGCGGGCAGGAGGCCCGTCGCCTGGTGGAGCAGGCCTCGGGGTACGAGGGTGCCGAGATGACCCTGGCGCTCGAAGAGCCCGCCACCCAGCGTGCGGTGGCCGCGCTCGACTCGATGGTCGAGCGGCGCCTGGCCGGCGAGCCGCTCCAGTACGTGCTGGGCAGTTGGGGGTTCCGCACGCTCGACCTGATGGTGGATCGCCGGGTGCTCATCCCCCGCCCCGAGACCGAGGTGGTGGTGGGTTGTGCCCTCGACGAGGTGGACCGCGCCAGGGCGCGGCACGGCGCCGGGCCCACGGTGGTGGTCGACCTGGGCACGGGCTCGGGGGCCATCGCCCTGTCGGTGGCGGCCGAGCGCGAGCGCACCGAGGTGTGGGCCACCGAGGTCTCGACCGATGCACTGGCGGTGGCCAGGGCCAACCTGGCCGGCCTGGGCCGGCCCGCCACGAGGGTGCGCCTTGCGCAGGGCTCGTGGTTCGAGCCCCTCCCGGCCGAGCTGAGGGGCAAGGTGCAGGTGATCGTGTCGAACCCGCCCTACGTGGCTGGCTCGGAGGAGCTGCCCGCCGAGGTGCGCGGCTGGGAGCCCGCCGGCGCCCTAGTCGCAGGCCCTCGTGGCACCGAGGCCCTGGAGCAGATCCTCGCCGAGGCGCCCGGGTGGTTGGCCCCGCAGGGCTCGTTGGTGCTGGAGATGGCTCCCCACCAGGCAGAAGAGCTGTCGGCCATGGCCCTGCGGGCCGGATTCGAGAGCGCCGAGGTGGTCGGCGACCTCGCCGGGAGGCCCCGAGTGCTCGTCGCCAGGGACCATCTGCCCGGCCTCTAGGATCGAGCCATCGAAGTACTGATGGTCTGCACTGGCAACCAGTGCCGCTCGCCGATGGCCGAGGGCCTCTTCCGGCACCAGATGGAGCGCCGGGGCCTGCCCGTGCAGGTCTCGTCGGCGGGGCTCCTGGTCGACGGGGTGCCGGCGACCTCCACCGCGGTGGAGGTGCTGGACCGCCGGGGGATAGACCTGAGCGGCCATCGCAGCAGGGTGCTCAACGCCGAGATCGTGGCGGCCAGCGACCTGGTGCTGGGAATGGCCCGGGAGCACGTGCGCGAGGCAGCGGTGGCCGTCCCCGCAGCCTTCCCTCGCACCTTCACGCTCAAGGAGCTGGTGCGCAGGGGTGCCGAGGTGGGCCCACGGCCCGAGAGCCAGTCGATCGGTGAGTGGCTGGAGCTGGTGCACGAAGGCAGGACGCCCTCGGACGTGCTGGGCAGCTCGACCGAGGACGACGTCGACGACCCCATCGGAGAGCCCCGAGCCATCTACGAGCGCACGGCCGACGAGATAGAGGCCCTCGTCGACCAGCTCACACACCTCATCTGGGGGGCGGGCGCCGAGCAGCAGCAACCCACCCGCCCGTCGCCCCAGATGAGGTTGCAGGACCTATGAGCCGCATCCCGGAAGAGGAGCAACGCCATGCCATGGCCGACCCAGCGTGACACCGAGCTCTTCGAGCTGATCCACCAGGAGGTGGAGCGGCAGAACACCACCCTGCAGCTCATCGCCTCGGAGAACTTCACGTCTCCGGCCGTGATCGAGGCCACCGGGTCGGTGCTCACCAACAAGTACTCCGAGGGTTACCCCGGCAAGCGCTACTACGGCGGCAACGAGGTGATCGACGAGGTGGAGGAGCTGGCCCGCACAAGGGCCTGCGAGCTCTTCGGCGCCGAGCACGCCAACGTGCAGCCGCACTCGGGGGCCAGCGCCAACCTCGCCGTGTACCTGGCGCTGCTCGAGCCTGGCGACACGGTCCTCGGCATGAGCCTCGACCACGGCGGCCACCTCACCCACGGCTCGCCGGTGAACGTGAGCGGTCGCCTTTACGACTTCGTGGGTTACGGGGTCACGCCCAGCGACGAGCGCATCGACTTCGACCAGATGCGGGCGCTGGCACGCGAGCACCGCCCCAAGATGATCATCGCCGGTGCCACCGCCTACCCCCGGGTGATCGACCCAGCGCCGCTGCGCGAGATCGCCGACGAGGTCGGCGCACTGCTCATGTTCGACGCCGCTCACATCGCCGGGCTCATCGCGGGAGGTGCGCACCCCAACCCCGTGCCCTACTCCGACGTGGTCACCTTCACCACCCACAAGACCCTCCGGGGGCCCCGGGGCGGTTGCATCGTCACCCGGGCCGAGCTGGCCTCGGCCATCGACAAGTCGGTGTTCCCGGGCCTGCAGGGCGGCCCTCTCGAGCACGTGATCGCCGCGAAGGCCGTTGCCTTCCGGGAAGCGGCAGATCCTTCCTTCGCCGGCTACGCCGCCCAGATCGTGAGCAACTCCCAGGCCCTGGCCGAGGCCCTGGCTGCCGACGGCTTCCGCCTGGTGTCGGGGGGCACCGACAACCACCTGATGCTGGTGGACCTGCGCAGCTTCGACGAGGAGCTGACCGGCAAGGAGGCTCAGGCCGCCCTCGACAAGGCGGGGATCTCGCTGAACAAGAACACGATCCCCGACGACCCCCGCTCGCCCTTCGTGACCAGCGGCGTGCGCATCGGCACGCCGGCCGTGACCACCCAGGGCATGGGGACCGCCGAGATGGCCGTGGTGGCCAACCTGATCAGCCGAGCCCTGCGCGGGCGCGACGACCCCGCCGAGGGGCGCGCCGTGCGCGAGGAGGTCGTCAACCTCTGCTCCAAGTTCACGCCCTATCCCTCGGCCTGACGTGACCCGACTGCCGTGACGTGAGCCGGACGCTGGGGGTCCTCCTGCTCTCGATGCTCGCCGCGGCTCACCGCCGGGGGGAGCGATGAGCCCGACGCTCGGCGCCTACGCCATCGTCCTCGGGGTTGTGGTCGTCACCACGTTCGCCCTCACCCCGCTGGTGAGGCGACTGGCGTTCAGGGTGGGGGCGGTGGTGCGCCCCGACGAGCGGCGGGTGCACGAGAAGCCCACGCCCACGCTCGGGGGCATCGCCATGCTGGGCGGTCTCCTGATGGGGATGCTCGTGGCGTGGCGCCTCGATGCCTTCCACGAGGTGTTCCGTGGGAGCACGGAGCCCATCGGAGTGGCGATCGCGGCCGTGCTGATGCTCACGGTGGGCGTAGTGGACGACCTGCGGGAGGTCTCGGCTCCTGCCAAGGCGGCGGGGATCGTTCTGGCCGCCAGCATCCTGGTGTTCGCCGGCGTGAGCATCCTCGTGCTGCGCATCCCGTTCCTCGGCACGTTCCTGCTCTCGTCCGACTGGAGCTACCTCATCAGCGTGGTGTGGGTGCTCGGCATGGCCAACGCCATCAACTTCATCGACGGGCTCGACGGGCTGGCTGCGGGGATCGTGGGCATCGGCTCGGGGGCCTTCTTCCTTTACGCGCTGCAGCTGAGCGACCAGGGCCTCCTGCAGCCGAGCAACATCGGGCCGCTGCTGGCCGTCCTGGTGCTGGGGGCCTGCGTGGGCTTCCTGCCCTGGAACGCCCACCCGGCCAAGATCTTCATGGGCGACGGGGGAGCGCTGCTGCTGGGCGTGATGATGGCCGCCTCCACGATGGTGGTGGGTGGTCGCACCGACGCCCCCTTCAGCGGCCAGTCGTTCTTCTTCTTCGCTCCGCTGTTCATCCCCCTGGTGATCCTGGGTGTGCCCATCCTCGACACGCTGCTGGCGATCGTGCGCCGCTCGGCCAAGCGCACCAACCCCGCCACGGCCGACAAGGACCACCTGCACCACCGGCTCATGCGGCTGGGGCATGGGCACCGCCGCAGCGTGCTGATCCTCTGGGCGTGGACGGCGCTGCTCTCGGCCTTCGTGCTCTACCCCGCCTACACCGGCAGCGGCAACGCCGTGGTGCCAATAGGGATCGCCGCCCTGGCGCTGCTCCTGTTTACCGTGCTGCACCCCAGCTGGCGCGCCTCGCGCGCCGCCTCCAACGGCGACACGTCTTCCGGCACCCCACCCGACCCCTGACGGCCCCCCAGAGGGCTCGTGCGGTGCAGGGGGTAGCTTTGCGGTGATGCCCCGGGTTCCGGGGAAGGGAGCAGGTCGATGGCCGAGATGGAGACCCTGACGCAAGCGATCGACCGGCTTCGCAACGACGGCTACGGCGCCGACTTCTTCGCTACGGAGGACGGGAAGCTTGGGTGCCGCGGCTGCGGGACCATCGAAGATCCCGCCGCCATGCAGATCGACGCCACGGTGCGCTTCGAGGGCACGAGCAACCCCGGCGACGAGGCGATCCTCATCGCCCTCACTTGTGCCAGCGGCTGTCGGGGCCTCTACAGCGCCGCCTACGGGCCCTCCGCGCCACCCGCAGACGTAGCCGTCCTCCAGCGCCTCCCCAGCACCTCCGGCTGAGCCGGCCCTCTCGAAGGAGCGGGTCTCACCTGCTCGAGCCGTCTCCCTGCTGGCCGATGGCGGCCTGACTGACCACCGGCCAGATGGCTGAACTGGAGTCAGCGGCGAGCTGGAGGGCCATTGACCTGTAACGAGATGCTTGCTAAGGTGATGCAGCTAGAGATACACGCTGTATACACGTAACGTGTAGAATAGGTGTATGAAGGTTCGCACCAACATAGAGATAGAGGACGACTACGTGCAGGTGATCATGGACCGCTACGGGGTGCGGACCAAGACCGATGCGGTCGATCTCGCCCTGCGAAGCCTCGCCGGATCGATGATGACCCGCGATGAAGCGCTGGCCATGCGAGGCAAGCATTCCATCGCAGAGGTGCCGGCCGACGCCGGGCCTGGCCACGCGTGATCCTGGCCGACACCTCTGCGTGGGTCGAGTACGACCGAGGCACGGGGAGTCCCGTCGATCAGAGAGTGAGCTATCTGATAGCGACCGATGGACCGATAGCCGTCACCGAGCCGGTGATCATGGAGGTTCTGGCCGGCGCCAAGGACTCGGAACGAGAGGACGACCTGCGGCGATTGATGGCCAGGTTCGATCTTCTTCAGTTCGATCCCGTAGCGGACTTCGACGGTGCAGCTCGCATCTACCGTCTCTGCCGGTCGACCGGAGTCACCCCCAGGGGGATGATCGATTGCATGATCGCCTCGGTGGCCCGTCGCGAAGGGGCCACTCTCCTTGCCCACGACGCAGACCTCCATCGTGTCGCCGAGGTGATCGGCATCCCCCTCGAACAAGTTCCCCAGTGAGCATCCCCCCATTTGACGGACACGTCATACGTCCGTCGCAGACTCAGTCACGATCAGCTTCACCAGGTCGGAGGTGTCGAGGCAGTGTGCCCTGTCAGTACTGTTCGGCGTCCCTCATGGCGCCAGCTCGGCGGACAAGCTCGGTCCCGCCTTTGGGGCTGGGAGGTCGGTGATGGCTCGCTCGCGGATCCAGGTGCCGAGACCGGGGATGGGGAAGCGAAGGGTGCGGGGTCGGTGGCGAATAGAACACTTCCTTGAGGGAGGATCGGATCACCCACCGTTGACTGGGGACTACACAGGGGTGGTTACCGGGACTCCGTTGGAGTGGGCGGCAGTTGTGAGACGGTCGTCGTAGGTGACCATGCCGTCCAGGTCGTCGCCGAGGTCGAGAGCAGCGGCCAGGTGGATGGCGTCGAGGGTGCGAAGGACTGCAGGGTCGAGGCGCCCTGCTTCCTCGAACATGGCTGTGGTGACCTCTATAAGGGTGATCGAGTCGAGGACCTCTCGTGCCCCTACGACGCGATCGGGAGCGACCCGGCGAACTGCTCGCATCAGCTCGGTCCGTGCGAGGTCACAAGACACGGGGTCACGATCCTCTTCGTTCAACCATGCATGCAGGGCGTCCGTTTCGGGTTCAGCCACTATCAGCTTCACCAGGGCCGAGGTGTCGAGGTAGTGCGCCATCTCAGTACCGCTCGGCTTCCCTCATGGCAGCCAACTCGGAGGAGAGGTTCGGGCCCTTCTCGGGATAAGGGAGATCTCTGATGCTTCGGCGAGGTGGACGAGCTCGGCCGGCTGCCAGCAGGCCCTGAAGCCGCGACGAGGGGATCGCTGTCATCTGCGCGACGGGACGGCCCCTGTCGGTGATCGTTACCGTCTCACCGGCCGCTGCTTCGCCCACAACGGCCGATGCATTCTGCTTCAGTGCCCGGATCCCGACCTCGGTCATGTGCTTCAGTGTAGCACTTTGCGGCTCTCGCAGCTGGAGATCCCAGCATCGATGCGACCCAGCGGCGCAGTCATGAGGGAGCAACCTAACATCACGATGAAGCACCTACAAGGATCTAGGAGTCCTCGCGACGTCATCTGAGCGGCCGATCTAGTGTTTCGGGCGTGTGAACTTGCAGCGTGTGGGCGGCGCGCCTAGTTTGCGAAGGAATTCACAAGCCCGGACGAGGACACCGAGTTGGACAGTTCAGAGCGACGTGAGCTCACCCAGCAAGTGCACCGATCCACCGGTGCGTACGAGCTCGTCCTCAGCCCGTTGATCCTGGGCCTCATAGGCTTCGGGCTCGATCGCTGGCTCGGCACCACCCCCGCTCTCACCGTCACCTTCGTGATCGCCGGGCTGGTGGGTGCGAGCGCCAAGATCTACTTCACCTACAAGGCCGAGATGGAGATGCACGAGGCACAGGGGCCGTGGGCCCGCAGCAGCGATGCCTCCCCCCAGCTCGCAGCTCCCGCAGACGACCACGGAGCAGAGGGGCCGTGGGCGCGGGGGTAGCGCTCGAGGCGGGCCGAGCCCCCGAGCGCGAGATAGTGAGTGACATGCTCCGCCGAGGGGTGTGGGCCACGCCCGTGCTGGTGCTGGCCTTCGGCCTCATGTGGGGATGGGCGGGCGCCCTCTCCACCCTCTACGGCATCGCCATCGTCTGCGTGAACTTCACGCTGGCCGCCTCCATCAACTCGTGGGCGGCCCGCATCTCCCCTGCCGTGCTGGGAGCCGCCGCCATGTTCGGCTTCCTCCTGCGGCTCGGCCTCATCTTCGTGGCGGTGCTGCTGGTTCGGGAGGCCTGGTGGGTCTCGCTCGTGCCGCTCGCTCTCACCATCGTCATCACCCACCTCGGTCTGCTGTTCTGGGAGATGCGGTTCGTTTCCGCCTCCCTCGCCTTCCCCGGTTTGCGTCCGGGTGCGGCCAGCGCACAAGCTCCCGGCGCGATCGCGCCGGGAAGCCCGTCGCGTCCTTCACGCCTTTCACATGAGGAGACCCCCGCGCCGTGACCTTCTTCGGCAACCTGCCAGCGGCATCCGGCCGCCCTGCACGCCCGAGCACCGCTGAGGGAGGGGCACGGCCGTGATCGCTCTCGAGTTCCCACCCATCGAGCTCATCGTCGAGTGGCCGAGCTTCATCGGCGGCGACACCTGGTACGGGTTCAACAAGATCGCCCTCATCAACGTGATCGCGGTGGTGGCAACCTCCCTGCTGTTCGTGCTGGCCCGCAAGGGGGCCCTCGTGCCCCGGGGAGCGCAGAACCTCGCCGAGTCGTCGGTGGCGTTCATCCGCGACGGCGTGGTCATGCAGACCATCGGCCCCGATGGCATCCGCTACATGCCGTTCCTGGTCAGCCTCTTCTTCTTCATCCTCATCGGGAACCTCTTCGAGATCATCCCGTTCTTCCACATGCCGGCCAACGCCCGCATGGCATCCCCGCTGCTGCTGGCGCTGATCACCTGGGCCTTCTTCATAGCGGTGGGCGTGAAGCACCAGGGCCCGCTCAAGTACCTCAAGAGCGCGCTGTTCCCCCCGGGCGTCCCCAAGGCGCTCTACATCCTGGTGACTCCCATCGAGTTCATCTCCACCTTCATCGTTCGGCCCTTCTCGCTGGCGGTCAGGCTCTTCGCCAACATGCTGGCCGGCCACATCCTGCTGGTGACCTTCAGCGTGCTGTGCATCACCCTCTTCAGCCTCACGCTGCTGCTGGTGGTGCTCCCGTTCTCGTTCTTCATGCTCGTGGCACTCACCGGCTTCGAGCTGATGGTGGCCTTCCTGCAGGCCTACATCTTCACGATCCTCGCTGCCGTCTACATCGGTGGCGCCATGCACCCCGAGCACTGACGGTTTCGGCAAACCCAAATAGGAGATACACACCACCATGAGCCTTCTCTCTACGATCAGCATCCTCGCCCAGGAGGGCGCGGGCACCGCTGCCGACGCCAAGGCAGCGGCCGCAGCCTCCGGGGCCGGCATGGCCTACGGCCTCGCCGCCATCGGCCCGGGCATCGGCATCGGCTACCTGGTCGGCCAGTCCGTCCAGGCCATGGCCCGCCAGCCTGAGGCAGCCGGCATGGTCCGCACGACGATGTTCCTGGGTATCGCCTTCACCGAGGCGCTCGCCCTCATCGGCTTCGTCGTCTTCATCCTTCTCAAGTTCGTCTGAGCCGGCCATCAGCGACCAGCGACGACCAACCGCTGAGCAACGAGCAAAGGAGACGGCGTGGGGAGCTTCCTCGCCATCATCGCCCAGGTAAACGACCTCAACGGGTCGGAGCTCCTGGACGAACCCGCTACCAGCAACCCCATCCTTCCCACGGCCAACGAGCTGTTCTGGGCGGCCGTGACCTTCTTCGCCCTGTGGGCGTTGATGAAGTGGCTGCTCCTCCCGCCGATCATGCGGGCGATGCAGGCGCGCTCCGACAAGGTGCGCACCGACCTGGAGACAGCCGAGGCCGCCAAGAAGGAGGCGTCGGACAAGCTGGTTGCCTACGAGGAGAGCCTGCACGGCGCTAGAGCCCAGGCGGTGCGAACCATCGAGGCAGCACGGAGCGAGGCCGAAGCAGAGCGACAGCTTGTGGTGTCTGCCGCCGAGGCTGAGGTCTCTGCACAGCGTGCAGCTGCCGCCGAGGACATCGCCCGGGCCAAGGAGCGTGCCACGGCAGAGCTCACCGCCAGCGTGGCCGGCATCGCCGTTGACGCCGCCGAGGCCGTCATCGGTCGCCAGGTCGACCGTGAGGCACAGACCCAGGTTGTCGAGGACTACGTGAACCGCGCCGGTTCCAAGCGTTGAGCACACAGGAGAGCAGGTAGCCATGCAGATCGCCGTGCTCCTAGCCGCCGAGGCCGGAGCCGAGAACGCGCCCATCATCCCCCACGACTTCAACGAGGTCATCTGGGGTTCGATCGCGTTCATCATCGTGTTCGCCCTGATCGTCTGGAAGGGCGGGCCTGCCATAAAGGGCATGTGGAACGGCCGCATAGAGCGGTTCGAGGGCGAGCTCAGCTCAGCGGCGGAAGCCCGCGCAGAGGCCGAGGCCTCGCTTGCCGACGTGGAGGGCCGCATCGCCAACGCAGAGGCCGAGCGTGAGCGCATCCTCAACGAGGCAGCGCGCAACGCCGAGGCCGTGCGTGCGCAGTTGACCGAGCGGGCCACCCAGGACGCCGCCGACGTCCGGCGCCGCGGCGCTTCCGACATAGAGGCCGCCCAGGCCCAGGTGTCGGCCGACCTCAGCGCAGAGCTGGCCGACCTGGCCGTCGGCGCAGCCGAGGCCGTCGTGGCCAACAGCCTCGACCAAGCCGCCAAGGAGGACCTGGTGGAGAAGTACATCGCCAGCGTGGGTGAAGCCCGATGAGCGAGCGCAGCGACCTCTACGCCGATGCCTTCCTTGCGGTCCTCGCCGCCGAGGGCGGGGTCAACGAGCGCCAGGACGAGCTCTTCCGAGTCGCCCGGGTGATCGAGGGCAACGAGGAGCTCCGCAGCGCCCTCTCCGACCCTCACATCCCCACGGCGAAGCGCCAGCAGATCCTGGAGGACCTCCTCGAGGGCAAGGCCGGGCCGGCAACCATCGGGCTGGTCTCGCTGGTGGTCGCCACGGGCCGGGTGAAGGACCTCTCCGAGATCGTCGACTCCCTCCTCGCCCTCACCGCCGCTCGCGGCGAGAAGGTGGTGGCGCAGGTGCGCTCCGCGGTGGAGCTCACCGAAGACCAGTGCCGCCGCCTGGCCGAGTCGCTCAAGGCCTCGACGGGCAAGGACGTGGACGTGATCGTGGTGGTGGACCCGTCGGTCATGGGCGGCCTCGTCACCCAGATCGGCGACACCGTCATCGACGGCTCGGTCCGCGCTCGCCTGTCGAAGCTCCGTGAATCGTTCTGAAGAAGTCCAAATGACTGAGAAAGGCCACCATGGCTGAGCTCACAATCAACACATCCGACATAACAGCGGCACTGCGCAAGAACCTCGCCGACTTCAAGCCCGACCTCGCCGCAAGCCAGGTGGGTCGCGTGCTCGAGGTGGGCGACGGCATCGCCCGCATCTCGGGCCTTCCCGACGCTGCCGTGAACGAGCTGCTGGAGTTCGAGGGCGGCACGGTGGGCCTGGCGCTCAACCTCGACGAGGACTCGATCGGCTCCGTGGTGCTGGGCGACTCCGAGTCGGCTGCGGCCATCGAGGAGGGTGGCGCCGTGCGCGCCACGGGCCGCATCCTCTCGGTGCCCGTGGGCGACCCCCTGCTGGGCCGCGTCGTCAACTCCCTGGGCCTGCCCATCGACGGCAAGGGCGCCATAACCGGCGCTCAGCTGCGCCGCATGGAGATCCAGGCACCGGGCATCACCGGCCGCCAGCCGGTGGGCGAGCCGCTCCAGACCGGCATCAAGTCGATCGACTCCATGACCCCCATCGGTCGTGGCCAGCGCGAGCTGATCATCG
>CAYNQN010000014.1:0-4702 GCA_964399375.1 uncultured Rhabdothermincola sp.
GGTCGCAGTGGACCGTGGAGGGCACCGCCACCCGGGGGAGGCCCGCGGTCATGAACTGGAGCAGGGCCATCTGGGCGGTGGCGTCCTGCATGGCGACACGGTCGGGGTCGAGGTCCTCGTAGGAGCGGCCCCGCTTCATGGCGGCCGCCGAGGGCTCACGCAGGTGGTTAACCAGCACCTTCTCGGCGAAGGTGAGGGGTCGCCCCAGCCGCTCCCTGCCCACCTCGGCCCTCCCGGGCAGGCGCGCGTACACGGCCTCGATGAGGTCTATGGGGGTGGTGGCGGTGACGGCCATGGTGGTGCCTCCCTGTTCCATGTGGGTGGGACGTTGCCGGGACGGGATTGCGGCCCACTTGGAAATATACAAGTATCATACAAGTGCGCCAGACCCGTTACCAGCAGATCGCCGCAGAGCTCCGGGCACAACTCGAAGCCGGCGAGCTGGGCGCGAGCGATCATGGCGCCAACGAGCACGGGGAGCGGCTGCTCCCGAGCGAGGCCGAGCTCTCCGCTCGCTTCTCGGCCAGCAGGGTCACCGTGCGCCGCGCCCTGGAGGTGCTGCGCGACGAGGGCCTGGTGGGCTCGCGGCAGGGCTTCGGTTGGTTCGTGGCCACCGACCCCCTCCGCCAGAGCCTCGGCCGGCTCGGCACCATCGAAGGCCAGCTGGCGCGGGCGGGGGTCAGCTCGACGCGCCGCGTGCTCGACTTCCGCCTCATCAAGGCACCGCCGCGGGTGGCCGAGGTTCTCGGATCGGGAACGGTGCTGCGGGTGCGCAGGCTCAACCTGGCCGACGGCGAGCCGTTCGCCCTCATCACGGTGTGGTGCCCCGAGCGCTTGGCAGGCGACCTCACCCGGGCCGACGTGGAGCGCCAGCCCTTCTACGAGCTGGTGGGGGTTCCGCTGGGAAGCGCCGTGCAGGTGATCGGCGCTGCGTCCGCCACCGCATCCGACGCAGAGCTGCTGGGGGTGCCCGAGGGCTCGCCCGTGCTGCGATGCGAGCGGGTCACGCGGGGGCTCGACGACCAGCCGTTGCTTGTGAGCGAGCACACCTTCCCCGGCAGCCTCACCGAGTTCGCCGTGGAGCTGCCGTACGCCGAGGCGTCGATGGCGCCGAGCGGCCTGCGCCTCGTCGAGTGAGCCCAGGGGAGTAGGCCCAGCGGAGTGAGTCCCCTTCCCGGCGATCGAGGAGGGCCGAGGAAGCTTTAGGCAGGTCTGGTAGCCGAGCGCCTGTCGGCCACCCGCAGCGCCAGCACCCCGGCGGCGGTCGCAACGATCACGGCGGCAACGTCGGCCAGGCTGGGCACGGTGGGGCGTGTCGCGCCCAGCGCCACCAGCGCAAGCGCCCCCATCAACACGTTGCGCCACACCGACACCCACGACAGCGGCCGGCTGGTTGCACCACCGAAGCACGCGCACGGGGCGACCACCCCCACCCGCAACCGACCCACGATGAACGTGGTGAACAGCGCCAGGAGCACCAGCACCACCAGCGCACCCACGAAGGGCACCGCCAGCAGCAGCACCACAGCTGCCAGCTCGGGAAGCGGCAGGAAGCGTGCGGCACTGCTGGGGTTGGGAACCCCGAGCGTGGCGAAGGCGGCAGCAGTGCCGTCGCGGTCGCGGATCTTGGCGGCTGCGGCGGCGGCGAACATCACCGCCAGCACCACGGCTGCGCAGTAGCCGACGCCGGCGAGGCTCATCTGGGCTGTGGCGTCACGCGGCGGCGACGCGCGTGGCGGCGCCCGAGGAGATCCGCTGCACGCGGTCGCGAGGCAGGATGTGCCAGAGGTGCTCGATGGTGTCTTCCCAGTCGTCCAGCAGCTCTCGCCCGCGCAGCGAGCCCGTCAGCTCCACGTGGCGCTCCACCAGCCACAGCAGCTCGCCCAGGGCCTCGTGGTCGGGCCGGAGTATCTCGACCAGGTCGCCGTTCACGCGCGTGGTCACGCGCTCGGGCACCGGGTCCCACAGGAACGCCTGGCCACCGGTCATGCCGGCGCCCAGGTTGTGGCCTATGCGGCCCAGCACCACCACGGTGCCACCGGTCATGTACTCGCAGCAGTGGTCGCCCACGGCCTCCACGATGGCCAACGCTCCCGAGTTGCGCACGGCGAACCGCTCGCCCACCGCGCCGGCCACGAACAGCTCGCCGCCGGTGGCGCCGTAGAGGCAGGTGTTGCCGGCCAGCACCGAAGAGGAGCCCCGGCTTATGCCCGATGCGTCGATCAGGTCGTTGGCGGGTGGGCGGATGACGATGCGGCCACCACCCATCCCCTTGCCCACGTAGTCGTTGGCCTCTCCCACCAGCTCCATCTCCACGCCGTGGGTGAGGAACGCCCCGAAGCTCTGCCCCGCAGAGCCGTCGAAGCGCACCTTGGCCGTGCCCTTCGGGGGGTTCATGCCGAACTCGAGGGCGATGGCGCCCGAAAGGGCGGCACCGACCGAGCGCGACTCGGTGGTGATGGGGTAGGCAAGCTCCACCTCGTCGCCGTCCCACACGTCGCGGAAGGCGTCGCTCAGCAGGGTGTCGCCCAGCTTCGAGCGTGGGTCCTGCAGCTCGACGCGCTCCATGAAGCGGCGGGGCCCATCGGCGTCGGCGGGGGGCTCGACCAGCACAGACAGGTCGAAGCTGTCGATGCGGGCGTCTCCGGTGGTGCGCTGGCGGACCATGTCGACCCTGCCGATCACCTCGTCGAGGGTGCGGGCGCCCAGGCGTGCCAGCTCCCGGCGCACCTCCTCGGCCACGAACAGCATGTAGGCGGCCACGCCCTCGGGGGTGCCGATGAAGTTCGCCCTCAGGTGGGGGCGCTGGGTGGCGATGCCGGGCTTGCAGGTGTCGCGGTGGCAGGCGCGCAGCATTATGCAGCCCTCGGCGATCATCGCCGAGGTGCCGAAGCTGTACTCGTCGGCCCCGAGCAGTGCGGCGAGCATCACGTGGCGGCCGGTCATGAACCCGCCGTCCACCCGGATGCGCGCCCTGCTGCGCAGGCCGTTGTCCACCAGGGAGCGCTGGGTGTCGGCCAGGCCCAGCTCCCAGGGCCCACCGGCGTGCTTGATCGACGAGAGGGGGCTGGCGCCCGTGCCGCCGTTGTGGCCCGAGATGTGCACCACGTCGGCGAGCGCCTTCACAACGCCCGCGGCGATGGTTCCCACGTTGTCGGTTGCCACGAGCTTCACCGAGACCTGGGCTGCGTTGACCTGCTTGAGGTCGAAGATGAGCTGGGCCAGGTCTTCGATGGAGTAGATGTCGTGGTGGGGTGGGGGAGAGATGAGGCCCACGCCGGGCTGGGTGTAGCGGAGCTTGGCGATCTCGGCCGACACCTTGTGCCCTGGCAGCTGACCGCCCTCGCCGGGCTTGGAGCCCTGCGCCATCTTGATCTGGATCTCGTCGGCGAAGGCCAGGTACTCGGGGGTCACGCCGAAGCGCCCCGAGGCCACCTGCTTGATCTTGGAGTTCCGGTCGTCGCGGCCCTGGCCCCTGGTGCGGAAGCGCGCCGGGTCCTCGCCGCCCTCACCGCAGTTCGACTGCCCACCTATGAGGTTCATGGCCTGGGCCAGCGTCTCGTGGGCCTCCTTGGAGAGAGCGCCGTGCGACATCGCCCCGGTGGAGAAGCGGCGCACGATCTCGCTCACCGGCTCCACCTCGTCGAGCGGCACCGGCGAGGCCCCCGCAGGGGGGACCATCTCCAGCAGGTCGTGCAGCTCTATGGGCTTGCGCTCGTTGACCATGGAGGCGAAGCGCTCGTAGCTCTCGTAGGACTCGTTGCGGATGGCGCGCTGGAGCACGTGGGCGCCGATCATCTCCGGAGTGGGGGCCTCCACGCCGGGCACCTCGGCAACGGCCGTCAGCTGGTTGAGGGCGTCGACGACCTCCTTCGACTTGCCGTGCTCCTCGCCGCCCTTGCGCACCCGCACGTAGCCGGGCGAGGTCATGTCGACCTTCTCACCGTCGTCGGGGAAGGCGTGGGAGTGCCTGGCGAGCACGTCCTCACCCAGCGCCTCCCATCCCAGCCCGCCCACCGGCGAGGGGGTGCCGGAGAAGCACGTGTCGACCACGGAGCGATCGAGGCCCAGGACCTCGAAGATCTGGGCTCCCCGGTACGACTCCACGGTGCTGATGCCCATCTTCGACATGATCTTGAGCACGCCCGCCTCGGTGGCCGCCCGGAAGCGGTCCTGGGCCTCGGGGCTCACCACCGTGTCGCTGTCGTCGGCGTCGGCCTCGGCCGCCACCGTCTGCAGGGCGAGGCGAGGCGAGACGGCGTCGGCCCCGTAACCCAGGAGCGTGGCCACGTAGTGGACGTCTCGGGCGTCGTCGCTGATCACCACGATGCTCGTGTTGGAGCGCAGCCGCGACTCGATGAGCCGGTGGTGGATGGCCCCGGTGGCCATGAGGCTGGGCACGGGTGCCCTGGTGGAACCTATGGCCCCGTCGTCGATGATGAGGACGCCGGCCCCCTCGCGCACGGCGACCTCCGCCTGCGCGGCCAGGTCCTCCACGGCCCGGCGCAGCCCCCCCGGCCCCTCGGCGGCCGGGAACGTGGCGTCGAGCACCACGGTGGGGAAGGGGTTGATGTCGGGGTGCCGCAGCGCCGCCACCGCATCGGGGTAGAGGAAGAACGAGTCGAGCACGAAGAGCCTGGAGGCCTCCGGGCTCTGCACCAGCAGCGGCCCCCGGGGCCCGAGCATCGTGCGCAGGCTCATC
>CAYNQN010000014.1:4712-18860 GCA_964399375.1 uncultured Rhabdothermincola sp.
TCATCACCAGGCGCTCGCGCAGCGGGTCGATGGGAGGGTTGGTGACCTGGGCGAAGCGCTGCTTCAAGAAGTGGTGGATGGGCCTGGGGCGCCCGGCCATGGGGGGCAGGGGAGTGTCGTCGCCCATGGAGAAGGTGGGCTCGTAGCCCTCGGCGGCCATGGGCTTGATGACCATGGCCAGCTCTTCCTTGGTGTAGCCGTGGGCCACCTGCCGGGCGAGCAGGTCGTCGGGCTGCTCGTCGACCGGCTCACCGAGGCCCACGTGGTAGAGGCCCTCGGAGGCCCACTGGGCGAACGGGGCCGACTGCGCCAGCTGGTGCTTGAGCGAGCGGTTGCGGATGAGCCCCCGGTTGGGCGACACGTAGATCATGTGACCGGGGCCCAGCCGCCCCCGCTCCACGGCGCCGTGGCCCGTCACGTCGAGGGCGCCGGCCTCCGAGGAGCACACGACCATCCCGTCCTCGCAGACGGCGTAGCGCAGGGGCCGCAGGCCGTTGCGGTCGAGCAGGGCGCCCACGCCGGCGCCGTCGGTGAAGATGAGGCCCGCCGGCCCGTCCCAGGGCTCCATGAGGGTGGAGTGGTACTCGTAGAAGCCGAGCACCTCGGGGTCGAGGTCGCGAGCCCCCTCCCACGCCTCGGGGACCAGCATGGACATGGCGTGGCAGATGGGCCGCCCGGCGCGCACCAGCAGCTCGGCCGCCTCGTCGACCCGGCTCGAGTCGGAGCCTTCGGAGTCGAGCACGGGGCGGAAGAGCTCCTCGGGGCCGAGCCCGGCCTCCTCGGTGCCCAGGTGCGACCTGGCCAGCATGCGGATCTCGTTGCCGCCGATGGTGTTGATCTCGCCGTTGTGGCACGACATGCGGAAGGGCTGGGCACGCTCCCAGGTGGGCGTGGTGTTGGTTGAGAAGCGCTGGTGGAAGATGGCGAACGGGGCCTCGAAGCGCTCGTCGGCCAGGTCGAGGTAGAACTCGGCGAGGCGATCGGCCACCACCAGGCCCTTGTAGACGATGGTCCTGAACGAGCATGAGGCCACGTAGGTGCCCGTGGTAGTGGCCTGGATGCGGCGGCGGAGGCGGTAGGCGCTGTTCTCGTCGGCGTCGGAGGCCGCTCCACCGGGCTGGCCGGGCTGGCCGGACGGGCGGGACCGGCGGAAGATGGCTTGTGCGACGGTGGGCTGGCTGGCCAGCGCCAGCTGACCGAGCACGGAGGTGTCGGTTGGCGGCGTGCGCCACTCGACCAGCTCCAGGCCCTCGTCGGCCAGGGCCTTCTCGACGCCGGGCCGGGGGTCGTCGCCGCGCACGAACAGGGTGGCCACCCCGTTGCCCTCCCCGAAGATGGCGCTGGGGATGGTGGTGAGCAGGCCGGTGCCGTCGGACGTGAGGGCGTCGGCCGCCACCGCTCCGCGATGCTTCACGCACGCGAGCCCGTGTAGGGCCGCCTCGACTATGGACCGCGATGCGCGGCCCTGGCTGTCGGCGACGAAGCCGATGCCACAGGCGTCCAGCTCTCTTCGGGGGTTGCGATCGGGCATGGCTCTATCCTCTGGTTGCCTAAGCGCGAGCATTTGATTGCTTGTCTGTGCTCAGTGCCTGGCGACCGGGGGCGCTTCATCGTCATTGAAGAACGCGGCGCCGTTGCCCTTCAGCCCCGATCTGGCCAGCACACCTTACCGCGAGAGGGCGCTCGTCCCTCTTGGATTCGCGGCCCTGGCCGCCTTGGTTCGTGGCACCCCCGACCTCGCTGGGATCGGGGCCTTCCGGCCTGCGGCCGGCGGCCTGCAGCTGGTGCCGGGGTTGGTGCCTGTGCCGTCAGGCGGCGGCCAGACGGCGCTCGACCCTCGCGATGATCTGGCTCGGCTTCACGTCGAGGGCCTTGGCGATCTCCCACACCGTGGCGATGGTGGGCGAGTTGCGCCCGCGCTCTATGAGCGAGACATACGTGCGATGCCGGTTGCAGGCGTAGGAGAGGGCCTCCTGCGAGAGGCCCGCCTTGAGGCGGAGCTCCCTCACCACTTGGCCGAAGGTGATCTCGAGCGAACTGGTGGCCATGGTGCACCTACGTGTTGGAAGGGACAGAAAGCCCACAGCATAGATGAAGTGGTCCCAATCTTGATGAGTGGACCGTCACCTGTTTGCGGGACCGGCCCTGTCGTCCTCGCCATCTCCGAGCGCCCACGCCCTTCGCCACCCCTCGGGGACGGGGCCTTGGAGCGATGGAGTGGTCCCTGCATGTGCCCGCATGCGGGCTTGCCACCAATCGGTGTTCGCCTCGTCGGCCAGCGCGGCCACGCTGCGCTCGATGCGCGCAGAGAAGCGCCGCGAGCTCTCGGCTTCGCCGGGCACGAGCGGCCAGCCGAACGTCACGTCGGTGCGGGAGGGACGTGGAACGAGGTTGCCCTTGCTCAGGATCCTCCCCGTGCCGCTCACGAAGATGGGCACCACCGGCACACTGCAGCGCGTGGCCAGGTAGGCGGCGCCCCCCCTGAAGGGCTGGCCCCAACCGTCGGGGCTGCGGCCCCCCTCGGGGAAGATGAGCATGCTCCACCCGTCCTCGATGAGCTGTGCGGAGATGTCGGCCGAGCGGCGGGCCACCTTCTGGCGCTCCACCGGGATGGCGCCGATGAGCAGCGCAGACAGGGCACCGGTCACCTTGTTGCGGAAGAAGTAGTCGGCGGCTGCGGCGATGAACAGGTGGTGCTTCCAGGGCTCGGGGATGACCGACAGCAGCAGGGGGGTGTCGAGGTGGCTGTGGTGGTTGGAGGCGAACACGGCCGGCCCCTCCAGGCCCTCCAGCCGGTCGAGGCCGTGCACGGTGGGCGGGGCGAGCACCCTCATCGCCGGGCGCACCAGGGCCTCCACCAGGGTGGCCCGCAGGAGCCTCGCCGGATAGGTGCGCGCCCAGGCGGTCTCGTCGGTCCGCTCCTCGGTGGCGGCGCTGGCGGTCACGAAACGTCCGCGGTGAGCAGGGGCGGGCTGTGGAGGTGGGTGATGGTCGCGTCGGCGCCCACCACGTCGCTCGCCAGCTCGAAGGCGTCGCCCAGCGTGGAGGCCGATCGCATCCCCATGCGGTGCACGGCGGCGGGGTCGCCACCCACCACGATCACGCGTCCCAGCCTGGCGAGCGCCCGGCTGGCCTGGCGCCACACGCCGAAGGGGTGAGCACCGTGGAAGGCGTAGGAGGTGCGGTAGAGGTGGCGGTACCACTCGTCGGTGGCGAAGGCCTTCTCGTGGCGGTCCAGCGCGGCGTTGGTCTCGCCCTCGGTTTGGGCCCCGGCCTGGGACCCGGCCTGGGCCTCGGCAACGACCTCGGGCAGGACCCTCTCGAAGAAGTCGAGGTAGCTGGGGTGGTGCACGGGGTCGAACTCGCGCCTGGTGGGATGGCTCATGATCACCACGCCTCCCTCGCGCACCAGGGGCTTGCCCGCGTGCAGGTTCCCGAAGCAGGCCAGGCCGAGCCAGCGCACCAGCACCGGGTTGATGCACGACCCCACGCTGAACGGGCTGAGGCCGGGGAGGCCCATCGTCACGATGTCGGTCTGGCCCTCCACGGGCACCAGCTGGCGCGCCGTGGCCTCGGCTGCGGCTGAAGAGTGGGCAGGCTCCATGGCCCCCGCGTGCACCGACGCGATGCGCAGCGGGGCGCGCCAGGATCCCTGCACCTTCTGGCGTGCTCCGGCGGGGAGCAGGTCGAGGCCCGTGCGCATCGCTGCGAACGTCGCCTTGTCGCGCGGCGACCACTCCCACTCCCTCTTGCCAAGCACCGCCAGCGGTCCGGTGTAGGGGTCGCCGCCCAGGGTGGCGACCACGGCGAAGGTGCGTGGGCCCGATCGCTCCAGCACCTCGCCCATCTCGGGCTGGAAGCCGCCCTGAAGGGTCGCGTGCGACGAGAGCCCCTCCAGCAGGGCTCGCCATCCCCAACCCGCCCCTGGGGCGACTTGTCCTGGCGGCCCGGCGGACGTCGACTGGGACGTGGGCGTGGGCGCCTCGTGCGAGTGGCGGGCGGGAGGGTGCCAGCCGGGCTGGTGGACGTGCACGTACACCAGCAGGTCGCTCTCGGCCGCCCTGCGGTTCAGCTCCACTGGGTGTCCTGCGGCCGTGGCACCCACGGCCACCAGGCCGTCGGGGTCCTCGGCGTCGTGCTGTGCGAGGAGACCGTTGGAGGCGAACGCGTCGTGGGCACGCTCGCCCAGCAGGTGGCGAAGCTCCGGGCTGGTCATGCGGCGCCGCAGCCCGATGGCTGCCAGCAGCACCACGTCGTCGACCCCGGCGGCGGCGGCCTGCTCCAGCACCTCTTCCACGATCCGCTGCCGGGCCTCGGGGGCGCGCATCGAGGGAAGGGGGGTGGAGAGGTCGTCGAAGGCCACGGTGAGCTTCATGCCCGGTCGCAGCAGGGCGGCGAGTGGCTCGCTGCCGCCGAGGGGCTCGGCCAGGGCGGCGGCCACCATCAGGTCGGACCGTCCCCGCACCGCCGAGGGCTCAGGGGAGTAGATCACCCTCGACCTCCCGGCCGGCAGGTGCTCCAGGCGCAGCCGATCGCCGTGGTGGAACACCACCGGCGGGCTCGACCGGTCTATGTCTGCGACGAAGCCTGGTCGGGGCAAGGTCAGCTCCTCTCACTGGATTGCAGGGGGGCCGACGGGGCCCATGCACTGGCAGGGGAGAGCCCAGGGGCTCGCACCCGGCTCTCCTCGAAGTTCTCCACCAGCCACCCGCGCTTGCGGGCGAGGGCTGCGAGGCGGGTGGTGGGGTTGACGGCCACGGGGAACCCGACGATCTCGAGCATGGGCAGGTCGCTCGTGGAGTCGGCGTAGGCCACCGACTCGCGCATGTCGAGGCCCTGGGCATCGGCGTAGTCGATGAGCGCCTGGGCCTGGCTCTCGCCGGCGGGGGGCACCTGGGTGAGCTCGCCCGTGTAGGTGCGCCTGCCGCCGGGCGAGGTCGCCTGGCTCAGGCGCGGGCAGATGATGTCGTGGAACAGCGGCCGCAGCGGCTCCACCACGAAGTCGAGGGCGGAGGTCACGAGCACGGTGCGGTGCCCCAGCTCGCGGTGCTCGCGGACGCGCCGTATGGCGGCGGGGAACGACCGTCGCAGGATGAGGGCCGAGAGCATCTCGGTGGAGTCCTCGCGCAGCTGGGCCACCGGGGCCCCGTCGTAGAGGCGGTAGAAGGAGCGCAGGAAGTCGCTGCGGTCCTTGCGGTCGACCGCCATGAGGCCGGGCGCCTCGGCGATGGTGCGTGCCAGCAGCTTCAGGCGGTCCCGTCCCGAGAGCCGGCGCGTGGCCAGCCACGCGTAGGTGGCCACGACGTTGGTGGCCACCAGCGTGTTCTCCAGGTCGAAGGCCACCAGCTGGCGCTCGGGCGAGAGAACCTGCCTGCGCAGCCTGGTGGCGCGGTCGGGGGTGCTGCGGCCCCCGGCCGCTGCTCGCTCGGGCGGGGCTGTGCGCACCCGGGCGTGCTCCACCACCGACGGCAGGTGGGTGTCGGTCACGTAGCGGTCCCAGTCGACCACGCGGGGGTCGAAGCAGAAGTCGCGCTTGTCCTCGGGGCTCTGGCGGTCCCACAGCTCCAGGAGGCGGCTCACGTCGTAGATGGCCTCGCACTCGGCGTAGGCGCCGTAGAGCTCGACGTACGACAGAGCCCTCTCGACCTCCTCCCGCTTGGCCTCCACGTCGGCCCCCCAGTCGGCTCGCCGGCCTCGCAGGGGGAGCTTCCCGAGGGCGGCCTCGGCGGTGCCCAGCAGCTTCTTGGCTCGGTTGAGCTGGCCCTGCACCTGGCCCCGGCCGGGGAACGACCACTCGGGCACCATGATGGGCTGGCCGTCGGGGTCGTAGATGGGGTGCTCGCTGAACCACTCCCTCACCAGGTCGACCAGGCGCTTGTAGCGCAGCGGGTTGGTGGACCCCGAGGCCACCTGCGTGACTCGAACCATGTCTCTTTGCGATGGCTCCGCAGGTGTCGCCGGGGCCGGCTTCGCTATGCCCCTTTGCCCCGACTCCACAGTTCTCGTCGGGGCCGGCTTCGCCGATCCGGGTGTCACCTCGCCAGCTGCTCCAGCTTGCGCCTCCGCAGCGGTGCCAGCGGGGCCGCGGGCGGCGACGGCGATGATGGCGGCGGTCACGAGGTCCACGGGGATCACGTCGATGATCCCCTCGGGCACCCCGGGGAACTGCTTCAGCAGGCCCCGGGCGTAGCTGATGATCACGGGCTCGGCCATGCGGAAGCCCCGGATCCAGCCGGGGCGTGGCTCGGCCATGGCCGACTCGATGATGGAGGGGCGCACTATGTCCACCGGGATGTCGCCGCGGGTCTCCGCCAGCGCCCTCTCGCCCAGGGCCTTCGTGTAGGCGTAGGCGTCGGGCCAGCCCAGCGCGGCGGCGCGGGCTCGCCCGGCGGTCACCATGCGCTCGGCCACCCAGCGCGAGCGCAGCTGCTCGGTCTTGTCGGCCAGCAGAGGGCCGCCGGCGGCTCCCAGCTCCTGGCGGGCCTCTCGTCGCAGCCGGGTGAGCTGGGCGGGGGAGCGGCTCTCGGCCTCGGCGTCGCGACGGGCCTTGCGGGCGGCGTCTACCTCGGCCCGCCAGTCGACGTCCACGAAGAACGGGCTGTCGTCGATGAGCTGCTCGGGGGCGGCGCCCCTGCGGCTCCCCGCCACGTAGCAGGTCGACACGGCCACCAGGTGGGGGGTGGCGCCCAGCTCCTGGAGCAACGAGACGATGCGGGTGGGCCCCAGCAGGTTCACCTCCACGGCGGAGTCGAGGGGCGAGTCGAACGAGACGCTGGCGGCGGAGTGGATCACGGTGTGGCAGCCGGCCAGCAGCTCCCGACCGTGCTCGTCGAGGCCCAGGCCGTCGCGGCCAACGTCGCCGGCCACTGCGGTGATTCGCCTGGCTGCCTCCTCGGCGAAGCGCTCGTCGCCCAGCTCGGCCCGCATCCTGTCGAAGACGTCGTTGCGGAGGATCTCGCGCTTCACCCTGGCGGCCACGCTCGATCGACGCCCCGGCCTCACCAGCAGCACCAGGTCGCAGTCGGGGACCGAGCGCATCAGCCGTTCGACCACGTTGGTGCCCAGGAAGCCGGTGGCCCCGGTCACGAAGATCCGCTTCCCCTTCAAAGCCTCCCGGATCACGGAGAGTGTCTACCAAATGGTAAGGCGCATGTCTACCAACTGGTAGAGGAGCGTCTACGATGCTGGCGTGTCCAACGGCACGCCGACCCGGGAGCGAGCGCTCGATGCGGCCCTCGTCTCTTTCGGGACCAAGGGCTACGAGGCGACCTCGCTCGACCAGCTGGCTGGGGAGCTGGGCGTGCGCAAGCAGACGATCCTCTACTACTACCCGACCAAGGCCGACCTGCTGGCCGCCACGCTCGACCGTGCTGCGGCCGAGCTCACGGCGGCGCTCGAGGAGTCGGTGTCGGTGGCCGGGCCGGGGTTCGCCCGGGTGGAGGCGGTGGTGCGCTCGGTCTTCCGCCTGGCGCTGCGGCGCCCGGAGCTGCTGGGCCTGCTGAGGGAGGTGGGCCGGTTGGGTCCTCCGTCGGCCACCCGGCTGACCGAGCGCATGGAGCCCCTGGTGCAGGGGGCCACCGGCTACCTGGAGGCGGAGATGCAGGCGGGCAGGGTGCGCACCTGCGATGCCCGGCTGCTACTTCTATCGGTGTACTCCACGGTCATCGGGGTGGCCACCGAGGTGGAGGTGCTGCGGGCGGTCGGCATCGAGCCCACCCTGCGCACCACGGCCCAGCGCAGGCGTGAGCTGCTTCGGTTCCTCCGCTCGGCCCTGGGGACAGAGGGCTCACCCGCCCTGCGCTAACGCTTGCGGCGAGCAGGCTTGCGAGCCCAGGCTCGGACGGACGAGGGCGCCGCCTCCGTGGCGAAGGCGACGCCCTCTTTGCGTCGGCCCGGTGAGCGGCTGAGACAGCGGCTGCACCGAACCTGGGGGGGACCTCAGCCCGGTGGATCGTCGGTCGAGGTCGGCGTGGTTTCAGTCACGCCTCTCCTCCCTTCGCCCCCCGAGGGCTCTTCGCCATGAACCGTTGCCACAATCGTCGGTCTCCTCGGGCGGGATGTCAAGCGCTTGTTCACCTTTGCTCAGGCAGGGCTGTGGCAGCTGCGCTCACGAGCTTCGGGCGGTCGCCGCCGGGCAGGGCCGAGCCGAAGATCGGCCCCACCTCGGCAGCCAGCTGAACGGTGATCCCCCTCCCCGTCGGGTCGAGTGCCACCACCGGATCTTCGGCCAGGTCATCTGCCAATCCGCTCGCCCTCACCGAGGCCTGCGCCACTCGCAGCGCCTTGCCCTGGTCCAGCACCAGGCCCCGGCCGGATCGCAGGGCGTCGTGGTCGAGGGCTGCCGTCGCGGCGTCGTTGGCGGCGGCCTGGGCCACCGACTGCAGCTCGCTGCGCACCATCAACACGTTGGCCGTGTCGGCGGCGATGGCCGCCAGCACGATCACCACCAGCACCCCCGCCGGCACGAGCAGCAGCACGCTCCCTCGCTCGCCCGAGGCCCGCCTCGCTCCCGGGCGCCGGCCCCTCGGGAGCGTGCTGCTGCGATCCTTGCGTTGGCCGGTGGTGCGGGTGGCACCGGCGGAGGCGCCGGCCGGTGTCACCCGCACGACACTGCTCCCGGGATGCCCGCCCGGTGAGGATCCACCAGCTCGCTGTGCGAGCTCGCCACCTCCGTGGCGTCGCCCCAGCCGCCTATCCACGGGATCGTGGCCGCCGGCACCGAGTAGCGGGCGACGGCCGTGACCCGCACGCACCGGCCCCACGCCTGCCCGTGCTCGTGGACGAGCTCGAGGCGCAGCCGGTCGGGGTCGCGGCCGTGGCCGGCGATGGCGTCGCGGGCGGCCTGGCTCGCAGCATCGCTCGCAACCGCCGGGTCGGGTGCCTCCACGTAGGCGCGGGCGGCTTCGCCGGCAGCAGCCGTGGTGGCGAGCCGGGCGTCGACCACGCCCCACACGTTGGCGGCCAGCAGCGAGCCGGCCACGAAGACCAGCAGGCCGAAGGGGATGGCTTCCACGCCCCCTGCGGCCACGCTCAACGCCACCTCTCGCGGCGCACGTGCACCGTGCGCTCTATGCGATCGTCCCCGTTGCCGCCACGCAACGCGCCGGGCAGGACCGACGGCGAGGGGATCGAGGCCGTCAGCACCACCTCGTCGGCGTCGCTGGCAGCCCAGTCGACCACGGCCTCATCGCCGCTGGCCCCGAGGCTCTGGCGCAGGCGCGCTTCGGCCTCGGCTCGTGCGGCCAGCTGGGTGGCAGGATCGCCTGGGTTGCTCGCAGCGCCCGCCACGGTGCTGGCTGCGTCGTGCGCTGCACTGGTGAGCACCGAGGTGGCGTAGAGGTCGGCCAGCAGCTGGACGGCAAGGAGCATGAAGGCCAGGAACACGGCCACGCCACCGATCGAGCCCACCAGCCCCGATCCCTCCTCGGCTCCAGGGGTGCTCACTTGCCTATCTGCTCCACCTGGGTGCGGGTGTTGGTCTCGGTGGTCTCCCACATGGCCCGGAACCCCACCCACATGAGCGCCCCAAGAAACGCCATCACGAGCACAGCGATCGCGGCCGACACCACCCCCTCGCCCAGGTCGCCAGCCAGCCGCCGCCGATGCCTTTGCCGGCGTTGCTCCTGTGGCTGCTGGTGACGTCGGCGTGGTCGCTGCCGGGGTTGTTGCTGGCCCTCGTCGCCCATCTCTTTGCTCTCCTCGTCGGTTCGTTTCTTCCTCACGGCTCTTCCTCAGGCCCCGCCGAAGGCCTCCAGGGCGGCGGTGAAGGGAACGGCCAGGAAGATGACCCCCGGCACCAGCGCCGCCACGGTTACCGGCACCCACACCTGCTGGGCCCGGCGCTCGGCCACCTCCACCAAGCGGCGGTGAGCCTCGGCTCGGGCCAGGCGTGCCTCCTCCGAGACGAGCCGGCCCACGTCGCCCGCCTCCCTCTCCAGCCGCAGCACCGCCACCAGTCGTCGCACGGGCTCCACGCCCGAGACCTCGGCCCACTCCTCGAGCGCGGCGTGCACGCCCAGCCCCTGGCGGATGCGATCGCACACCCTCGCCAGGTCACTGGCGCACCGCCCGCTGCCGCGGTTCGAGCTCGAGAGGCGCTCCAGCGCGCCGCCCAGCGACCAACCGCTGCGCAGGAGCATCCCCAGCTGCTCGCTCACCACGGGTAGCTCCGCCGTCAGCTGCCTCTGCCAGGCGGCCGAGGCCCGGGAGAGCCGGTGCTCGAGCCTCGCGAACGCCCCCACGGGAGCGGCTGCGAGCAACAGCAGCGCCAGGGCGGGAGGCGGCCTCCACCACAGGCACACCAGGGCCGCTCCGGCCAGGGCGAGCACCGCGAAGCCCAGCTGGCGTGCCCGGAAGGCGGCCACGTCGTCTGCCGAGTGGATCCGCTCGAGGCGAGCGGCGGGGTCCTCGCTGACCCCTGTGAGCTTGGCCACCCGGTCGCCCAGGTCCCTGGCTAGGGGCACCACCACAGCGGCGAGGGAGCCGAGGCTCACCGCCCCGGGGCCCGCAACACCGGAGCCCTGCGGCGGCGCCGCAGAAGAAGCCCTCCCACGACCGGGGCGAGGGCCGGGCTCGCTGCGCATCGGATGGCCCGCAGGCAGGTATGGCCCCAGGCGCTCGGCAAGCCGGCTGGGCCGGAACCAGCGGAGCTGCGAAGCCAGCAACGACGCCCCCAGCCACGCTGCCAGGAAGCAGGCGATGCCCAGCCGGCTCATGCGAGCACCGTCGGAGTCGGGCCTGCGCTCATCGGAGCACCCGCTCCTCGTCGGGGAGGGCCATGATGCGCCCCGCCCACACCCAGCAGGCGGCCATCACAGCCAAGCCGATCGCCACCGCCAGCTGTCCCTGGGGGGTCGAGTAGGCGTCGCGGCCGGTGCCCACCGACAGGCCGGCGGCGGCCATGCCCAGGGGAACCACCAGCACGAAGCGGCGGGCGAAGCGTGCCCCGGCCTGCTGCGCCCTCGCGTCACGCCGGTGGGCCAGGTCGGCCCGGCGGTCGGCCGCCAGGTCTTCCAGGCGTGCGGCCAGGTCGGCTCCTCCCAGCTGGTGGGCCACCAGCAGCGTCTCGCAGGCGGCATCGGCGGTGGGGTCGGCCAGCCGAGCCTTGAGCACCTCGGTGGCCCGGGCGAGGTCGGTGGAGATCAGCCACTCCCGGTGGGCCGCCTCGAAGGCCGGCCCCAGCTCCGGCCCCGCCCGCTCGCCCACCTCGAAGAGCGCCTGGGGGATCGAGCGCCCCGCCGACGAGGTGAGCACCCGGATCTCCTCGATCATTCGGGGCCAGGCCTCCTGGGCCACCTCGTGGCGCGCCCTTCGGCGCTGGCGCAGCACCACCAACGGCGCAGCGGTGGCCAGCACGCCGCCCGCCACGGCCACCGCCCAGCCCCCGAAGAGGGCGAAGGTGGCGGCGCCACCCGCCACGGCGACGGCCCCCATGGCCGCGAGCAGCTCGGGTGCCGAGACCTCCGACAACCCCGCCTGGGCAAGCCAGTCGCCGGTGTGCTCACGGAGCAGATCGGCTCCCGACAGGCCGGCTCCGGTCAGCGCCCCTGGGCGGGGTGAGGGCCCCAGGCCCTTCCATCCCAGGCGCGCCCCGGTGTAGGCGAGGAAGGCCCCGTAGCCGGCGAGCAGAGCGAGCAGGGCGGCAGTCATCGGGGTTCAACACCCCTCGCCTGGCCCTGGGGGGACCTCGCTCCACTCGCCGACGTTCCTGGGCCCTCTGTCGCGTCCCTCAGCGCGGCGGCGAGGGCTGCCCGGGCACGCTGCGGGGCCAGTCCCGTGGGAAGCAGCGGCGCATCCGGCCCTTGGCGTGCGAACAGGGGGGTGAGGGTGAACTGGGTGGCCTCCGGACCGGCCACCAGGTCCTCCACCGCCGCTATCTCGTTTACCTGGGGACCACCGGGCACCTGGGGACCACTGGGCACCTGCGGCCCGCCGGGGCCCCTCGAGCAGTGGACCACCAGGTCGACCGCCTCGGTCACCAGGGCGTTGAGGGCGCTCATGGGCAGGGGAGAGGCGACGTCGGCCAGCTGGCACACGAAGCGCAGGCGGGTGAGCGCCTGGCGCGCCGAGCCGGCGTGGATCGTGGTCATGCCCTTCACGCCCGACGACAACGTGAGCATCAGGGGCAGCGCCTCCCGGTCGCGCACCTCACCCACGATCGCCACGTCGGGAGCCATGCGCAGGAACCCCGCCACCAGGCGGCGCAGGTCCACGGCGGGCCGGTCGGTGCGGGCCGGCCGGGTCTGGAGGAAAACGGCGTTCGGCGAAGGGATGTCCAGTTCGAAGACCTCCTCGGCCACCACCACCCGCCAGGCGGGGTCCAGCTCGGCGGCGCAGCACGACAGCAGGGTGGTCTTGCCGGTGCCCGGCGCACCGGCGAACACGATCGAGAGCCGGGCCCGCACCGCTGCCCGCAGCAGCTCGGCGGCGGGCGCGTCGAGCATCCCCCTGCCCACCAGCTCGTCCAGGTCGCGATAGCGCACCCCCGTGAAGCGCCTGATGTTCACGGAGATGTGGCCGCCCCGGGTGAGGTCGCCGTGCACCACGTGCATCCGGGACCCGTCGTCGAGCTGGGCGTCCTGCATGCCCTCTGCGGGGTCGAGCTTGCGGTGGCTCGTGGATGCGTCGTCGAGGATCCGGGTGAGCGTGCGCACCACGTGCTCGTCGTTGTGGAAGGCGTCGTGGTGGTAGCCGCTGGGGCCCCGGTGGCGCTTCACGAATATCTCGGCGGGGGAGTTGATCATCACCTCCCACACGTCGTCGTCGTCCAGCAGCTCGGTGAGCGGGCCGTAGCCGCGCAGGTTGCGGAACGCCCGCTCGGTCACCAGGTCGGGCTGGCTCAGCTCGACGGGCCGCGACCCCCGCCGGGCGCCGTCGGCCCAGCGCTCCACCTCGTCGTCGATGAGGGCCAGCAGCTCCACCTCGCTGCCCGGTGCCGACATGTCGAGGTCGAGGCCCTTGGCCCGCGCCTGAACGGCACGCTCGATGGCCTCCAGCGGCGATCCACCGCCCATATCCGAGAGCTCGCGCACGTTGCCCACGACCTATCTGTGTGCAAACCGACAGACGCAAGCCCTCCCAGCCCTTCTGGGGCGGGGGTTGGGTGAGCGAAAGGGCTGGTAGGAGGTGGAGTTGGAGGTGGCCGACGGTTGGGCCTGGTGGAGCGTGGGCAGGATGGACACGTGCTCGGTTGGGTGATCTCTCTGGTGGCCGCCACGGCGGTGGTAGCGGCGAGTTGCAGCTCCCCGCCCGACACCGCCGGGCCACCGGTGAGCACCCCGGTGGGCCAGGAGTCCACGACCCTCCCCTCGACGTCACGGCCCCTTCCACCGGGAGAGGTGGGTGTGGTCGCCGAGGGTCTGGAGGTTCCCTGGGGTGTCTCGTTCTTCCCTGAGGGCTCCGGCGAGCTGACGGGTTCGGCCATCGTGAGCCAGCGCCGTAGCGGCGAGCTGGTGTTGGTGAGCCCCTCGGGCCAGGTGCGGCCGGTGGGCACCGTGCCTGGCGTGGTGAGCAGCTCCGAGGGCGGGCTGCTTGGTGTGGCCGTCTCGCCGGACTTCCCCAGCGACCGCCTGGTGTACGCCTACCTCGCGGGTGCGGACGACAACCGCATCGTGCGGTTCACCCTCGGCGAGCCCGGGCCCGATGGTGCCCTCTCGGTCGGTTCGCTCGAACCGGTCGTGACGGGCATCGCTACTGCATCCGTCCACGACGGGGGACGGTTGGCGTTCGGCCCCGACGGGTTCCTGTACGCCGGCACCGGCGACGCAGGGGTGTCGTCGAGGGCGCAGGACCTGGGCTCGCTGAACGGGAAGATCCTCCGCATGACCACCGAGGGTCTGTCGGCCCCGGGCAACCCGTTCCCCGACTCTCTGGTGTGGTCGCTGGGACACCGCAACGTGCAGGGCCTTGCTTGGGACGAAGCCGGGCGGCTCTACGCCACCGAGTTCGGGGCCAGCAGCTTCGACGAGGTGAACCTGGTGGAGCCCGGGTCCAACTACGGCTGGCCGGAGGTGGAGGGAGTGGGCACCGACGACCGGTTCGTCGACCCCATCGTCACGTGGCGGCCCTCCGAGAGCTCACCGAGCGGCGTGGCCTACGGGGCTGGAGCGCTCTGGGTGGGAGCGTTGCGGGGCGAGGGCCTCTGGAGGG
>CAYNQN010000014.1:18870-25415 GCA_964399375.1 uncultured Rhabdothermincola sp.
CCGTTGGTCGACGGTTCTGCGGGGGAGCCCGAGCTGCTCTTCGCCGGGGAGTACGGCCGGATCCGCACGGTGGTCGCCGCGCCCGACGGCTCTCTCTGGTTCACCACCTCCAACCGCGACGGCCGCGGCACCCCGGCCCCCACCGACGACCGCATCCTTCGCTTCACCCCAACCCGGGCAGCCGCCTAGCCGAAGACGCCCGCGCCCAGCACCGTTAGGACGATCATGACGAGCAAGCCCACCATCCACCGGAACTGGGAGTCCACCTTGCCCTCGAGCGTGTCCAACTTGGCATCGAGTCGTGAGAAGCCGTCTTTGGTGTCCTGCCGCAGCTGGGTGAGCTCGGCCTTGACCTCTCCGAGGTCCTCCTTGGTGGCGAGATCGTTGGAGAAGAGGCTCTCGGCTAGTGCCATGGCCGTCTCCTCTCCGTTGGTTCCGATGAACGAGTCGATCATCTTGTGGCGCTGCTCTTCGGTGAGCATCCCTGTTTCCTCCACTCCGAGAAGACGTTGTTTTGGTTTGGGCCTTCTCGGCCGAGGTGCCTCCCGGCTATCCGGTGGCAAAGGGAGCGCCGGGCTCCGAGCAGCAGTTCTGCGGAAAACGATAGCGAGCCCGAAGAGTACCGTCAATACCTTGATGGATTTTCGTACCGGTGCTTGCATCAGGACCAGCTTCTCGCCGACCCAGGACGCCAGCGGGTGGCTGCTAGGGGGCTTCGCCAAAGGCGCCGGAGAGGGCGTTGACGGCGAGTGAGATGGTCTCGGCGTGGGGGTTGTCGGGGCGGAAGGCGGCCTGCACCTGGATGCTCCAGCGGGGCACACCGGTGATGGGGAGCTCGGCGAGGGTGCCGGCCTCGAGCTCCGACGCCACGGCCGAGCTGGGGACGGCCAGGATCACCTTGGCCCCCGAGCCGTCGCCGTCGGACGACGTGGCGACGTCGACGATGCGCTCGTGCCAAGAGGCCATCACGACCCGGTGGCCACGAAGATCACCCTGGGTGATCTCGGGGCGACCGGCGAGGGGATGATCGGGGGCCACCACCAGGGCGAGCTTCTCGGTCATCACCTCCTCCACGACCAGCTCGGCCGGCACCGCCTCGAAGATGCCCACGGCCAGGTCGATCCGATCCTCCTCCAGGTCGGCGAGCAGCTGCTCGCCCGGAACGTCGACGTAGCGCAGCTCGAAGGCCAGCCCCTCCAGCATCGCCCTGGCGGCCTCCTGCACCCGCACACGCAGCGACGCCACGGCGTTGTCGGCCCGAGCAGCATCGACCGTCTCCTCGTAGAGGGCCACCCACCTGCGGGCGTAGGGCAGGAGCCGCTTGCCCCCGGGCGTGAGCCGGACCCCGTGGTTGGTCCGCTCGAAGAGCGACATCCCCAGCTCGTGCTCCAGCTTCTTGATGCGCGTCGAGATGGACTGCTGAGTGGTGTGCCGGCTCTCGGCGGCCCCGCTGAAGCTCCGCGTGGCGTCGACGAGCAGCAGGATGCTGAAGTCGTCGATCCTCACTGACATTGAGATGCCCCCAAAGGCCCTACGCGATGGCCGGCTGGCCGTGGCATTCGGAGGGTATGTGGGCATCGTCTGGCTGGTTATGGCCAGTTGTATGTGGCCAGCCACAACGGATTCTTAGAGCGGTCGCCCTCTTGAGGGCCGCGACCAGCCGTCCAGTGCAGCACCAAGTATCTCTCACATCCTAGCCCCATCGTCAACTGGCTTGGGAATAAAGCCCGTTTTGACGGCAAAATGACATATATGAGTATCGGCAAACACTCTCCGACTTGCTCGTGCGACGGCCGCCTGCTCCAAGATTTCCTTATATCTGGCCACAACAAAATTGGCCTTGCAGAACCCTTGCCAATCCCTTCTAATCACATTTGGGCACGGTCATGGCTCGTCCATCCGGCCCGGGGATTGTCTGAGGGTCAAGACAATCGGGGGAGTTCTTTTGTTTCTCAGAGGTTCGTTTCTCCGGCCAGGTGAACGGCACGTGTTCTTGCCTGGGGCTGGCACCCGCCAGCCTACGCACATGGGTGTTGGCACCAAATCGGTGCCAACTGGAAAGCGAACATAGGGAGGAAAGTAAATGAGTACTACCAACATTATGGGGCGGGCGACCAGCCAACGGCTGGCAATTGCGCTCGTTGCCATCGCGTCCATGCTCGGCGCAGTCTTTGTGTTTCCGGGGACTGCACATGCCAATGCAACGTCCGTAAGTATCGGTTCGGGAAGCAACGTAGTTCTCGGCCCTGTTACCGTTTTCCTTGCTGACGCGGCCTGTAACGACGGTGTGAACAACGATCCGGGTGAGGACACGAGCGTGGACTACGCGGGAGGCTTAGGCGACGCGGACTGCACGAATGCAGCCGATAATGGCGAAAATTCCGCCAACGGTGATGGGGCCTTCACCGCTCCCACCTACGCTGGCTTTTCGTCTACCTCTAACGACGACTGGGATGTCGTTTTCGAGACAGACACTCAGGAGCACTGCATCGCGGTCATGGACTGTCTCCATGTGAGTGTCGATGGAAACATGACGGGCTATAAGGTAGATTCCGAGTACTTTGTCGACATTGACGCTCTTGTGACTCTGGACCCGTTTGTCGGATATGGGACCATGGTCGAGCCATGTTATGTCGCTGTTAATGACGTGACACTCAAGGCTGAAAACGACCAGCAGGACGACATATATTCCGTAACAATTGCGGATGCTCCGGCCGTGACGAACGTTATAGGTTGCGGACTTGCTTGGAGAACCGCGATCGAAGCTGCGCTAGATTTCGCTGATTTGGTCGCATCGTTCAACATTACTGTTTCGCCGTAAATGCGTTGTGGGGCGGGGCTGATCGCTTCAACAGATCAGTCCCGCTCCACGTTGCTGAATATCAAATCGTTTTGCTGGTCGGCGAGGGCCCACGATCAGCGTCGCCAATTGGGCCTCATAGCTTTCTCGGGGGATCTGGAGATGGTAATGAAGAAGCGGATGAAAGTGCGATGTGTCAGCATGATCGCGGTGCTCCTCATGTCGTTGATAAGCATGAGCAGCGCGTCTGCAGCAAACGAGGGTCCAGTCGAATACGCCGGTCAGCCCTGCATATTCAACTCAACGGCCACCGCGCCTGGTCCAAACTCCGTCACCATCTCGGTGGATGCGCCCGCCGTCGCGGCACCTGGGTCAGAGGTGATTTTGACCGATCTCACCGTCATATATTCGGCGGGGTTCGCAGCCGACGTTGTGAGAGTAGACACACCACCTCCATATCTCCCCGCAACATTGGAGCTTCAAGACGGTCAAGTGATCGACCTGGGCAACGCTACGGACGCATCGCTCCCTGACGGTCTCACCTACACGTACTCTGTTGCCGAGGTCACCATTCAGGCACCGGATGAAATAGGTGAGTTCGACTTGCTCCCCGTCGAATTCAGAGGAACGACGGTTCATCGGAATCCCATTGGTGCACCCCTTGAGTGCGCGTTGATCGGCGATAGTCCATTTGCCACGGTCGAGATTACGGGTAGCGGTCCGGTCGGCCCAGTCGAATACGCCGGTCAGCCCTGCATATTCAACTCAACGGCCACCGCGCCTGGTCCAAACTCCGTCACCATCTCGGTGGATGCGCCCGCCGTCGCGGCACCTGGGTCAGAGGTGATTTTGACCGATCTCACCGTCATATATTCGGCGGGGTTCGCAGCCGACGTTGTGAGAGTAGACACACCACCTCCATATCTCCCCGCAACATTGGAGCTTCAAGACGGTCAAGTGATCGACCTGGGCAACGCTACGGACGCATCGCTCCCTGACGGTCTCACCTACACGTACTCTGTTGCCGAGGTCACCATTCAGGCACCGGATGAAATAGGTGAGTTCGACTTGCTCCCCGTCGAATTCAGAGGAACGACGGTTCATCGGAATCCCATTGGTGCACCCCTTGAGTGCGCGTTGATCGGCGATAGTCCATTTGCCACGGTCGAGATCACCGACCTGACTCAGACCTCAACATCTCTAGAGGTGCAACCGGCGGGATCTAGCCATCCAGGCGTTCCGGTGGTCCTCTCCTCGTCGGTCACTCCGAGCGATGTAGCTGGATCGGTCGAGTTCTTCAACGGTGAGCAAAGCCTCGGCGTCAAGACCGTGGTCGACGGCGCTGCTGAACTTGTCCTAGAAGATCTCCCGATCGGGTCATATCTCTTCTCGGGGACTCTTACGCCGGATGATCCGAACGCGTTCGCGAGTTCGACGTCTGCAGACGTGGAGCATGAGATCGGAATCACCGCGACCACAGTGGACCTCGCGGTGGAGCCAGATGGATCCAGTGCTTTCGGCGTTCCTGTGGTCCTCTCCTCGTCGGTCACTCCGAGCGATGTAGCTGGATCGGTCGAGTTCTTCAACGGTGAGCAAAGCCTCGGCGTCAAGACCGTGGTCGACGGCGCTGCTGAACTTGTCCTAGAAGATCTCCCGATCGGGTCATATCTCTTCTCGGGGACTCTTACGCCGGATGATCCGAACGCGTTCGCGAGTTCGACGTCTGCAGACGTGCAGCATGAGATCGTGTCCGATCCGTTGTGGCCGATCACCAAGGACACCACGTTCGCAACTGATTGCGTAGGCGTGGCTTTGGGAATCGAGCAACCAGAGACGAACGAGATGAGCTTCTCGGTGACAGCACCCTTGAGCGCGTACCAAGGGGCCGAGTTCTCGGTCCGCATCGCTCCGAAGCAGTCGTTCTTCCCGGACGAGAAGGACTCGATCATCGGATTGGTGCCGGTGCACTATCTGAAGGACGTCGACTTCATGTACGAGCTTCCTGCCAACTCGGAGTTCGTTAGCGCGGAGATCGTCGAGGGCACGGCGCAGGGTCTGGGTGAGTCGGTGCCGTCCGTGTCGCTCGAAGAGTCCTACGACCCGGATCGAGTTGTCCTCCACGTCGAGGGCATCATCCCGAAGAACCCGGTGCCGCCCGAGAACAACACCTACTTCACTCTCCCGGCGATCGACTTGACGCTGACGGCCTCCGGTGAGGTCGGTTCGTTGATCCAGACTCGAACGGCAGGACACAACAGAGACACGGCCGGTTACGTATTCCAGGCATCGTCGATAGCGATGGCCGACGTCTGGTGCTGGCCCGCTGGAGAGGTTCCGGCTCCCTACATGTCGACCACGACGATCATCGACGAGTCGTCGACCATCCCCACCATCACCTCGCTGTCGGCGTCGCCGGCGGGCGGATCGGTGGTCGGTGAGGAGGTCACCCTCGACGCATCGGTGATCCCAGCTGAGGTGCCCGGTTCGGTCGAGTTCTTCGACGGTGAGACCAGCCTCGGAGTGGTCGAGGTTGGCGATGGCACGGCCAGCATCGTGCTGGACGACCTGAGCCTCGGTGAGCACAGCTTCGTGGCCGAGTTCACTCCGGATGATCCCGAGTCGTACTCGCCGAGCGCATCCGAGCCGCTTGCCTACACCGTGTCGCCCGACATCGTGGAGACCACCACGCAGCTCGCCGCCAGCCCGCCGGGCCAGTCGGACGTAGGCGACCCGGTCACTCTCACGGCAACGGTGAGCCCTGCCGACGCAACGGGCACCGTCGAGCTCTTCGACGGCGAGACGAGCCTGGGCACAGTGGAGGTGAACGAGGGCACGGCAGCGCTGGTTCTCGAGGATTTGAGCGTGGGCGAGCACAGCTTCACTGCCATCTTCACGCCTGACGACCCTGAGGCCTTCACCGGCTCGGAGTCGGAGCCGGTGGCATACGAGGTGGTTGAGGTCTCGGGTGAGCCGGTCTTCGCCTGCCAGGGCACCGACGACGTGAGCATCGGACTCATGAAGCAGCTCGTGGCGCCGCCCGATGGCATCCTCTACCTGGAGACTCCGCTGATCGCCACGGTTCCCGAGACCCTCGCGAACGGCAGCACCGGCGACGTGAGCTTCACCTGGACGGTCACCCTCCCGGAGAACCTCGCAAACCTGGCCATAGCTGCTGAGGCCGAGGAGATCTTCATGGAGGACATGACCCTTGCGATGATCGCAAGCGGCGGCTCCGAGCAGGTCTGGGAGTTCCCGGCGACGCACACCATCACCGACCCGGCTGCTCCCATCACGCTCGAGACCTCAGGTTCGGTCACGCCGAGCGCCACCGAAGACATCGTGTACTCGATGCGGTCCCCGGTGCTCATCACGATCCACGTGCCGCCGACGCCGATCGTCGACGCTCACGTGTACGTGAACCTCAGCTGTGAGGTGCAGAACGCCGAGCAGGCTATCACCACGGTCATCGGCGAACCCACTGCTCCAGGGGCTCCCACCGGGGTCACAGCAACGGCAGGTCCGCTCATGGCCCACGTCAGCTGGACCCCGCCGGCCAACGACGGTGGCTCTCCGATCACGGGCTACGTGATCACGACCTCCCCAGGAGGAAAGACCACCCACACCTCAGCCGAGGTCACCTCAGTGGACGTGATCGGCCTCGAAGAGGGCCAGGACTACACCTTCACCGTCCAAGCGGTGAACGAGGTGGGAGAAGGCGAAGCCTCAGATCCCTCGAACACGGTGA
>CAYNQN010000015.1:0-25342 GCA_964399375.1 uncultured Rhabdothermincola sp.
GGCCCCCGCGGCGAAGTCGGGGATGGCCACCAGGTCCACCTTGTCGCCCGGGTAGGCGATGCCGTAGTAGTCGGAGAACCAGCGCAGGCAGAAGGCGCCCACCTCCAGCGCGTAGGAGGTGAGGTGTCCCTTGCCCCTCGGGTAGACCACCCGCAGGGGCACGCCGTCGACGTCGGTGGGCTCGGTGGCCTCGAAGGGGCCCACGACGAAGGCCACGAGGTAGGTCGACATCACCATCGTGTCGGCGAAGCGCACCCGCACCCTTCCGCCCTCGATGCTCTCCCGGCCCACCTCGGCGGCGTTGGAGACGGCGGTCAACCCCTCGTCGATCTCCAGGGAGATCCCGAAGACCGCCTTGGCGTCGGGCTCGTCCCAGCACGGGAAGGCCCTGCGGGCGTCGGTGGGCTCGAACTGCGTGGTGGCGATGGCCTGCTCAGCGCCCTCGGCGTCGGTGAAGGTGCTGCGGTAGAAGCCCCGGAGCCTGTCGTTGAGCACCCCGGCGAACTCGGCGTGCAGCACCCAGCGGCCGGGGGCGATCACCTCGGGGAGCACGATGGTGAGCCGGCCCTCGTCGTGGTCCACCTGCAACTCCGAAGCGACGACCCGTGCTGCCGGTTCCCCGGCCGAGCCTTCGTCGGCGGGGCTCAGGCTCACACCGCTCACGTCCAACTCCAGGGCGTTGAGCACCACCTGGTCGGTGGGCTCGCTCACCGAGAGGGTGATGGCGGTGGTCCCTGCGAAGGTGGCCCCCTCCAGGTCGGGGCGCAGGACCATGTCGTAGCGCTCGGGGCGGACGCCGCGCGGGAGGCGATGGGGATCGGTGGGCTCGGGCACAGGCGCTCCACGGGATGCTCGGCAGGGTTCGCAGCGAGCGTACCGGGGAGAGACACATCGGTGTTGCGGGCTATGGTCGCCGCCTGTGACCGACAAGACCTACGACGTGACGGCCATCGGCAACGCGATAGTCGACGTGATCGCCCATGCCGGAGAAGACCTGCTCGAGCGCCACGGGCTCACGAAGGGGTCCATGGTCCTGGTGGACGACGGCGTGGCTCGCAAGCTCTACGACGAGATGGGCCCCGCCGTCGAGGTCTCGGGCGGCTCCGCCGCCAACACCGCTGTGGGTCTGGCCTCCTTCGGGGGGAGGGCGAGCTTCTCGGGCAGGGTCGCGAACGACGTGCTGGGAGAGGTCTTCACCCACGACATCCGCGCTGCAGGGGTCAACTTCAAGCCTGCGCCGACCACCCCCAACCCCCCGGGCAGCGCCGACGTCATCGGCGGCGACCTGGGCACCGGGCGGTGCCTGGTGCTGGTGACCCCCGATGCCCAGCGAACCATGAGCACCTTCCTGGGGGTGGCCGGATCCCTGGCGCCGGAGCACGTCGACCTCGATGTCGTGGCCAGCTCCAAGGTCGTCTACTGCGAGGGCTACCTGTGGGACCAGCCCTCCGCCAAGGCCGCCCTGCGAGCCGCCATGGAGACCGCCAGGGCATCGGGCACGAAGGTGGCCTTCACCCTCTCCGACGCCTTCTGCGTCGACCGGCACCGGGCGGAGTTCCTCGACCTCGCACAGCACCAGATCGACATCCTCTTCGCCAACGAGGCCGAGCTGACGTCTCTCTACCAGGCCACCTCGTGGGAGGAGGCAGCCGCCGCGGTGGCCGGTCACTGCGAGATCGCCTGCCTCACCCGCAGCGAGCACGGCTCGGTGATCGTCACCGACGACGGCGAGCGCCTCTCCATCGAGAGCGTCCACTTCGGCAAGGTCGTCGACACCACCGGTGCGGGCGACCTCTACGCAGCGGGCTTCCTCCACGGCTACACCCGAGGCCTCGGGCTGGCCATGGCGGGTCGCCTCGGGTCGTTGGCCGCCGGCGAGGTGATCGGCCACGTGGGGGCACGCCCCGAGACGCCCCTGGCGGAGCTGGCCGCGACCCTCGGCTGAGGGCTGAGGGCTACCTGAGCCGGATGGGCCGGAGCCTGGGAGGCTCCGGTGCGTCGTCGCCCGCCGCAGCGGCGACCGGTCTCGCAACCGTCCCAGGGGAACCCCCGACGGCGGCAACCGTCCCAGGGGAACCCCCGACGGCGGCAACCGTCACCTCGGGGACAACCTCCAGGCCTGCGGGATGCGCTGCCGGCCCTTCGAGGTCGGGGGTGGCCCTGCGGTTGCGGAGGTCGTCGACGCGGTCGAGCGAGCGCTGCAGCTGGCGCCGGCGGGTACCTGCGAGGTCGTCGTAGGCCTTCTGGGTGCTCTCGAAGCGCTTGCCCAGGGTGTCGAGCGAGGTGGAGAAGCGGCCCCACTGGTCGCTGAAGGTGCCCAGGCACTCGAGGATCTCGTCGCTGGTCCGCTCGACCATGAAGTTGTCGACCGCTTGGCGGACCACGGCGAGGACAGCGAAGAGCGTGTGCGGCGAGCAGATCACCACCTGCTGACCCAGTGCCAGGTCGACCAGCTGCGGATCGCGCTCGTGGATGAACGAGTAGATGCTCTCGTTGGGGATGAACAGCACCACGGCTTCCACCGTCTCGGCGGGGTCGATGTACCCCCTGGTGGTGATCTCCTTCACGCGCTGGCGCACGTCGCGCAGGAACGCCGCCTCGCAGGCCGTGCGGTCGGTGTCGCTCGTGGCGTCGAGCGAGCGCAGGTAGTTGTCGAGGGGGAACTTCACGTCCATGTGGAGCACGCGGCCCCTGGGGAGCATGAAGGTGAAGTCGGGGATGCCGCCTCCTGCGATGGCGGTCTGGCGCCGGTAGTTGATCCCCTCCACGAAGCCCGCAGCCCGCAGCACGTCGTCGGCCATGCGCTCTCCCCACTGACCGCGCGCCTTGGTGCTGGCGAGCGCCTCACGGAGGGTCTGAGTGGTCTGGGCGAGGTTGGCGCTGGCTCGCACGGCATCCGCAAGGCCCTGCTCGATGCGGCCCTGCTGCTCGGCCCGGTCGCGCTGGAGCTCCGCCACGAGCTGGCGGGTGCGCACCAGCTCGCCGTTCACGTCCCGGAACTGCTGCGAGATCGCCTCGCTGCGCAGGTCGAGCTCGCTGCTGGCGGCGCTGCGGTGGTCGGAGAGCTTCTCGCCGGCGATGGCGACCACGGTCTCGACGGCGGCCTGGATCGTCTGGTGGCGCTCGGCCGCCAGGGCCTCTTGGGCGGCGGCCAGCGCTGCCGCCCGCTCTTCGGTGACCTGCCCCTTCAAGGAGCGCATCGCGTTCTTCAGGGCGGCCACGAGCAGGGCAGCCAACAGCGCCCCCAGGGCGAGAGCCACCACCAGCACGATCGAGATCATGCGAAAAGCCTACGGAGAGGGTGTGACAGGAACGGGGATGGCCCCTGTTTGCGGACTGCGATGGGGCTCGCGTGCCGTCGCCGGCTCGCAGGCCGCCGCTGGTGCTCCGGCTGTCGACGGGTCGGCAGATGGGAGAAGCTGATGCGGATGGACCCGCAGCCGGGAGGTGCGAAGACCTACCAGGAGAGCCCAAGTGAGGACGCCTCACCGCGGCGAGCGCGGCCCTGGGTGATCGGGGGGCTGGTGGCGCTGGGAGCGATCGTCGCGTTCGTCGCCGTCACGGCGGTGACGGGCCTTCCCGGCCCTGGTCCGCTGCGTCGCTACCCCGCCTCGGAGCTGGACGCCATGGTCGAGCTGATCCACGCCGAGGCCGGCGAGATCCGCACCCCCGACGACTGCTGGCGCCTGCTGGACCACTCCGACGGGCCCCTGCGCGACATAGCGAAGGTCGACCACCTCCGCAGCCGCGTGGTGGTGCGGGCCTGGGCGAGCGACGACGGCGAGTCCGACCCCCTCACGCTCAATCGTGTGAGAGCCCGCCTGGCCGACGTCCTGGAGCGCCACGGTGACCTCGACCGGGAGATGATCGTGGTGGAGCCCTCACCCGACGGGTGGCAGCCCAACGTCTCGTGCACGCGCATCCTCCGCAGCCCCGTCACGGGGTTCTAGGCCGGGGCTTTGAGGCCCGTCTCAGGCGGGAGTCGAGCTCGTCTCGGAGGGCCGGGGTTGGGGGACGATGACCACCGGGCAGGGCGACTCCTGGGGCAGGCGCATGGCGACCCTTCCCAGGATGCGCTCGCGCCACCCGGTGCGACCGTGGCTCCCCACCACCACCAGGCCGGCGTCCTCCTCCCGGGCCACCTTCACGATGGCGGCCACGCCGTGGGCCTCCACCAGGACCACGCGCGAGCTCACGCCCGCAGGTGCCAGTAGCTCGCCGGTGTGCTCGGCAAGCTGCTCCGCGGCCTCGGCCTCGAGGGCTGCGAAGTCGACCGGGGGTTGAGCCTTGCCAAGCTCTCCCAGGGGGTCGTAGCCCTGCACCACGACCACCTCGGCACCCAGCTGGGCGGCGAGGGGCCCGGCCCACCGACAGGCGTGATCGGCCCCTGCCGAGCCGTCGTGGCCCACGATGATCCTCTCGATGCTCACGGCCGGACCCTACCCGGCGCATCGACCCCAGGTCGCTCCGCCGCCGGCGATGGCCGCAACCTTCGGGGACCGTAAGCTCAGCTCCCCATGTCGAGCCGACCTGCAGGGGCCCAGGCCCACGGAGCGCCCCGCCGAGCGCGGCTGAGCCCGGGTGCCGGCGCGGTGGCGCTCGTGGTGGGGTTCGTCATCGCCCTCGTGGCCGTTCGCGTGCTGGCCGTGGTCCTCATCCTGCGCGACAGCGCCGATCACCCGCTCAGCATCCTGGGCGGCGACGCCCGCCGCTACATGGAGATCCTCTCCGCCCCGGGGACCCCATACCGGGACTTCCCGGTGGAGTACCCGCCGCTCACGCTGGCCTTCACGTGGCTCATCCAGGGCTCCGACCTCTTCGCAACCCAGGTGAGGCTGGCCATCAGCCAGATCCTCGTGGAGCTGGCGATAGCAGCCACGCTGGCGTGGGCCTGGGGCCGACGGGTCGCCCTGGCCTTCCTCATCCTCGGCACTCCCATGGTGATCTACCCCTTCCCCTACTTCCGCGTCGACCTGCTGTCGGTGCTCGGGGCGGTGCTGGCCATGGCCCTGGTGCGGAAGCACAAGCCGGCCTGGGGCGGCGCTGCGCTGGGGCTGGCCACCTTCGCGAAGGTGTGGCCCGCGGCCCTCGCACCCTGGTTGATCCTCGCCCAGGCATGGCAGCGCAGGGGGAGCTGGCGGGCGCTGGCGGGCCTCGGGGCGGTGCTCGCTGCGGGCAGCCTGGCCTGGGTGGCCTGGGCCGGCATCGACGGTCCCACCCAGGTGCTCAGCTTCAGGGGCGCCAACGGCTGGCAGATCGAGAGCGTGGTGGGGATCTTCGTCCACATGGCCGATCCTGCGGCCACGGCAGTGGAGGAGGGAGCGTGGAGGACCGCTGCGGCGGTGCCGGACGCGCTGAGGATCGCTCTGCCCACCCTCGCCGTTGCCGCCTCGCTGGGAGCGTGGGCCATGGCCGAGCTGGGCCGCCGGCGCGGCAGCGAGAGAACGGGGACGCTGCTCGACGGGTGGGCACCGCTCGCCACCGTGCTGAGCCTGCTGGTGTTCTCCTCGATCATCTCGCCCCAGTACCTCGTGTGGCTCACGCCCTTCGTTGCCATCGTGGTGGTGGGCGCAGGGAAGGGGCGCTCCCGGGGATCGGGTTGGCTGGTGGCCGGGCTCTTCATGGCCGCCGGAGCGCTCTCGGCGATCGAGCTTGCCTTCATCCACCGGCTCACCAGTGGCGAGCCGTGGGCGATGTGGGTGGTCGTGGCACGCAACGCCCTGCTGGTGGGGATGCTGGCCATCTGCTTCGTGCAGCTCGCGCGCGCCGCCTGGCCCCCTTCCAGGCAGGTGGCCAGGCCGGTCGGCCCGGCCGAGGGGGTGCACCAACCGGTGCGCTCTCAGCCCACCCCGAAGGCGATGATCGCCACGATGAGCGACGTGGAGGCCACCAGATCCATCGACGACGTGAGCAGGGGGATGCCGTAGTTGTCGGGGTCGAACCCGAGGCGGTAGGTCACGACGCTGCCGTAGTAGGCCACGAGCACGGCCACCGCCGTCGACACGATGCCGGCGGTCAGAGCGATGCCGATCATGGGGAGCCAACCCGGGCTGGCGAAGCCGAGGGCCAGCGATGCCAGCTCCGCAGACACCGCCACCAGGAGGAACACCGGCACAGCGAGCATCCCTATGAGGAAGAAGTCGTCGCGAGCGGCGCGCTGGGGCCTGCCGGTGGCGTCGATGATGCCCAGGTGGAGCTTGGAGCTGAGCCTGCTCGACAAGATGCCTCCCAACGCTCCCGTCTCCTCCAGGAAGGGGGGCACGAGCACCAGCAGAGCCGGGTAGGCGACGAACGAGGCCAGCTGGTGCTCGATGGTGAGGCCGGCCACCACGTCGACCGCGCCCGCCACCACCAGCACGGGCACCGACTGGCGCACGATCCTGCGCACCAGCTCGCGCCTGGAGCGCCAGCCCACGACGATGGCCACGACCGACGCCAGGCACGCGATCACGGCCACGGCCTCGGTGATGTGGCCGTGGCCGACCAGGAAGGTGGCCAGGAAGAGCGACGGCAGCGTCACCACGTCTCCCGCAGCGGTGACGAGCGGAGCCGAGACGTTGTCGAGGTCCCACTGCCGCCGGGCGGCCTGAGCGGCCACACCAAGGGTTATGGGCAGCACCACCAGCGAGGAGATGACGCCGCCCAGTACCGAGATGACGAAGAAGTCGGCCAGCGAGATGGCCCCCGACACGCCGAAGGCGCTGGCGAGGGCCTTGGCCAGCACAGCCAGGGCGCCGGAGGTGAAGAGGGTGAGCAGGATCGCCGCGGCGATGTTCTGGCCCACCAAGGTGTCGCGCCGCGCCGTCACCCGGAAGGTGCCCGTGTGGATGGCGGTGCCGAGGCGGCTGCCCAGGGCCCCGAAGATGTTCCCTCGCATCCCTATGGCCGCCGGCACGAGCACCAGCAGGCCCGGGAGGTCGGCGAGGGTCCCGGTTATGGCTCCGAGCGTGAGGCCCGCGAGCAGGTCACCGAAGCACGAGACGAGGAGAGCGGAGAAGGCGAGCCGGAGACCGGCGCGATCGGTCTCAGCTGCGGCGCGCAGGCGCGCGACGGGACGAACCAAGACTCCGGCTGTCATGGCTACTAGGAGGCTCCGTCGGGGCACGCATCGCCGGGGATCGTAGCCCGCCGTCCATCCAGAGCCCCCATGGGAGCCGGAAGCTGAGCACCGCCAGCCCCGCCACCACCGCCACCACGCCGAGGCCCAGGAGGTGCTCGTAGCTCAGCAGGAACAGCACGGTGTCGACGCTGGTGGGGAACACGAAGAGGCTCGTGGCGAAGACGATCACCACGAAGGGCCCCTTGAAGCGGCCCACGTCCGAGGCGGCGAACAGGGCCAGGGCGGCCGGCAGGTACCAGGGCCACACCACCGGGCCCAGCAGCACGACCGCCAGCAGCACGATGGCCACCGAGCGCACGATGCCCAACTCCGGGCTGCGCATCAGCACGTAGACCGCTATCGCCAGGGCCACCAAGAGCCCCGCCACCCGGAAGGCGTTCACCACGAGCCCCTCGTCGAGTTGTAGGCCCACCGCCCCGAGGAGATCGTGGGTGACGTGGCCCACCTTCGTGGTGGCCGAGAAGGTGGAGTGCACGCGGTTGGTCCCCGAGAGGGCGAACACCCATCCTCCCCCGATGCCCACCACGCCACACAGGACCGCTATCAGCGCTCCCCCGCCCAGCAGCGTGCCGGCCCCGGCCGCCGCTCGGTTGAAGAACCGATCCCTCACGCCGGGCCACGTCCAGCCGATGAACGGCAGCGCCACAGCGGCCGGCAGCTTCACCGCAGCCGCCAGCGCCACCAGCACCACGCCGAGCACGCGGCGATCCCGCCGCACGGCGGCCAGGCCCAGTGTCAGGAGGCCGAGCATGAGGGCGTCGTTGTGCCCCCCGCCCAGCAGGTGGATGAGCACGAGCGGGTTGGCTATCCCGAGCGCCACGGCTCCGGGCATCGACAGGTCGTAGCTGCGGGCTATGAGAGCCACGCCGACCGTGGCCATGGCCACGCCCGCCAGGGCCAGCACGCGAAACCCCCAGACGGAGGCCGCCGCGTCGTGGCCCGTGATCTCAACCGTCGCCTCGCTGAGGCCTATCCACACCGGCCCGTAGGGGGCGGGGTCGTTGCGCCAGTAGGGATCGGCACCCACCAGGTAGTCGCCACCCAGCAGGTAGGTGGGGCCGTGCTCGGTAGGGTCGATCCCCCGGCTCTGCAGCTCGCCCTGGGCCGCGTAGCTGTAGATGTCGCTCGACAGCAGCGGGGGCCCCAGCAGCAGGGGGATGCCCCAGGCCGCCAGGCACGCCAGCACTATCCACATCCGCCGTCGCTCCCCCGCGGCCTGCGCCCGCCGGGATGTCATCAGCCACAGCCATCCCGCCGCCAGCAGCACGACGCCCACCACGAAGCTGGCCCCCGCCAGGAACGACGACGTGTCGGGCACCGAGACGCCCGGGAAGGTGAGCCGCCAGAAGTCGGACGGACCGTGCTGCCACACCGGAGCGGTGCACGCGATGACGAGCGCTCCCACCAGCCCGACCAGCAGTGCCCCCACGGGGAAGCCCGCCTTCGCGTCGCGCCGGTGGGTGCCGGGGCCTTCCTCAGGGAGGGGACTCGATCGTCCGCTGGCAGCGACGGGTGTCGTCATGGGCGGAAAGAGTGTCTCAGAGCTCCCGGGCGATGGCGAGAGCCTCGTCCCACGGGGTCGCCTCGGCGACCAGGCGTCGCAGCTGGACGACGTGGCGCGGCCGGTTGAAGCCCAGCACCCCTTCTGTCACGCCCTCGCGCCCGTAGAGGGCGACGAAGCGCAGCTCGTCCACCGAGCCGCTGACCACCTCGAAGTCGTGGTCGGGCCCCGACATGCCCGCCAGCTGGATCTTGCGGTCGTACTGGTCGGACCAGAACCAGGGCACGGGGTCGTAGGGCTCGGCGTCGGCGTCGTCCACCAGGAGCCGCCGGCCGGCGGCCTGGCCCTGCTGAACGGCGTTCTCCCAGTGCTCCACCCTCATCTGCCTGCCGAAGCGTCGGCTCGGCCATCGCACGATGTCACCCGCCCCCACGATGCCGGGGGCGGCCAGGAGCGTCTCGTCGCACACCAGCCCACCGTCGATCGCGAGCCCCGAGCCCTCCAGCCAATCGGTGGAAACCACGGTGCCCACGCCCACCACCGCCACCGAGGCCTCGATCGTCGTGCCGTCGTCGAGCACCACGCCCTCCAGGGCATCGGTGCCCAGGAAGGCCGACACTCCGGTGCCCAGCCTGAGGTCCACGCCGTTGCGGCGGTGCAGATCGGCGCAGAGCGAGCCCACCTGCCTGCCGAGGACCCGCTCGAGGGGGACCTCGGCCACCTCGACCATCGTGACCTCCAAGCCCCTGCCGCGGCAGGTGGCCGCCACCTCGGCGCCTATGAAGCCGGCGCCGATCACTATTACCCTCGAGCTCGCGGGCACCCTCGAGCTCGCCGGATCGGCGGCCGATCCCGCTCGGTCGAGGTCGGCGCGCAGCGCCAGGCAGTCGTCGAGGGTGCGCAGCACGTGGATCCCCGGGATGTCGGGAACGCCAGGGAGGCGCCGGGCCGCGACGCCCGTCGCCAGCACCACCCCGTCGGCGGCGAGGACCGAGCCGTCGTCGAGCGTCACCGAGCGAGCGGCGACGTCGAGCGAGACGGCGGTCCTCCCGAGGTGCCAGCCGACGTCCAGTCCCTCCTCCACGGCGGGAAGGACTATGCGCTCGGGCTCCCACTCCCCCGCCAGCACCTGCTTGGAGAGCGGCGGCCGGTCGTAAGGCAGGTGCGTGCCGGAGTCGACGACGGCGATGGAGCCCTCGTAGCCCTCCTTGCGCAGGGCATGGACGGCGTGCATGCCCGCTATGGAGCCGCCCACCACCGTCACGGCCCCGTCGGTGCTCACCCCTGGCATCGGCCTGTCCACCTACCTGATCCCGGTGGAGGCCACTCGGGTCAATCCTCGGCGAGGGATATGGCCTGCTTGGGGCAGCGCTGGACGGCCTCTTCCACCTTGGCCCGCAGCTCCTCCGGAGGGTTCTCCTGCAGGACGTAGAGGAAGTCGTCGTCGCGCACCTCGAAGACCTCGGGCGCGATGCCCATGCAGACCGCATTGCTCTCGCACAGGTCGTAGTCGACCACCACTCGCATCCCGCTGCCTCCTCGTCTCGCTGAGGTGCACATCATGCCTCACGACCGGCCCCGGGCCACGAACCCTGAGTCCCACGCGGGCCCATCCACCCCCAGAGCCCCGACCTGCGTGCGCTGGTCATCGATCTGATGACACAGGTACGCCAGTTCGGGAGAAGGGCGCGCTTGCGCCCGGGACCTGATGGCATGTCAGATATCGGCCATGAGCTCCACCAAAGGCCCCCTCGACGGCGTCCGCATCATCGAGGCCTCGCTCCTCGGCCCTGCTGCCATCACGTCGAGCCTCGTCGACCTGGGAGCCGAGGTGATCAAGGTGGAGTCGCCCAGCGGCGACTACATCCGGTCGATGACCTGGCCCATCGTGGAGGGCGACTCGCTCATGCACCTGCACCTCAACCGGGGCAAGCGCAGCGTGGTGCTGGACCTCAAGTCGCCCGAGGGTCTGGACGTGTTCCGCGACCTCGCCCGCGGTGCCGACGCCGTGGTCGAGGCCATGCGACCGGGGGCGCTGGCCAAGCTCGGCCTGGGCTACGAGGAGCTCTCGAAGCTGAACCCCGCGATCGTCTTCTGCACCATCTCCGGCTACGGGATGACCGGCCCCTACCGCAACCTCCCCAGCCACGGCGTGGCCTACGACAGCTGGGCCGGGATCTTCGAGCCGGCCCACGACGACGAGGGCTTCTGCTACATCCCCGAGCACGTCTCCATAGGCATCAACGCCGGCCCCCTCTACGGGGCGCTGGGGATCCTGGCCGGCGTCTTCGCCGCCCGCCAGACCGGCAAGGGCTGCCAGATGGAGATCGCCCAGTCCGACGCAGCAGCCGCCTTCGACTGGTACCGATCCGAGACCTGGCGGGCCTACGAGAGGCCCGACACCGAGGTGACCGGCAACCCCTCCGACGACTACGAGCGCAGGGCGCCCGGCACGGCCGGCATGCGGGAGGGCGTGCGCTACCAGGTGTACGAGAGTTCCGACGGCTACGTGCTGTTCATGGCCTCCGAGCAGGCGTTCTGGAAGAACTTCTGCGAGGGGGTGGGCCGCATGGACCTCTTCGAGCGCTGGCCGGGGAGCAAGTTCGCCGACCACGCCAGGAACAACCGCGAGCTGCAGGCGGAGCTGCGGGAGATCTTCAAGACCCGCACGTCGAAGGAGTGGCTGGCCTTCGCCGACGAGCACAACACCACCATCGCCCCGGTCAACACACCCAAGACCATCGCAGACGACCCGCAGTTCAAGGACCGCTTCGAGTGGATCTCCAGGGAGCGGCTGGGAGCCGACGAGCTGGGCTTCCCGGTGAAGATCGTCGACAACGAGCTGCCCCTGCCCTCCCGTGCGCCCACGGTGGGCCAGCACACGGGCGAGGTGCTGCGCGACGTGCTGGGCTACGACGACGACCGCATCGCAGAGCTGCGCTCGTCGGGTGCGCTGGGCTCCACCGACGCAAGCTGACCAACGCCGCCGGCAACGGCCCTAGGCTCGCGCCGTGGCCGCCAGCCTGCCCCAGGGGCAAGAGAAGGTCCGCGCCGTGCGGGAGATGTTCGACACGATCGCGCCCCGCTACGACCTGGTGAACCGGCTCATCACCTTCGGCATGGACGTGAGGTGGCGCAAGCGCACCGTGAAGGCGCTGCACCTGGCGCCCGACTCGGTGGTCGTCGACGTGGCGTGCGGGACGGGTGACCTGTGCCGCGACCTCGCCAGGCACCAGCTGGTACCCATCGGCATCGACCTCTCACTCGGGATGCTGGCCTCGGCCCGCACCGAGGCCCCCCTGGTGCAGGGCGACGCTCTGCACCTTGCTGTGCGCGACGGCTCGGTCGACGGGGTCACCTGCGGGTTCGGCCTGAGGAACTTCGTGGAGCTGCGGCCCTTCTTCGAAGAGGCCGCCCGGGTGCTCAGGCCAGGCGGACGCATCGCCTTCCTGGAGGTGTCGCAACCTTCCAACGCCTTCCTGAAGGCCGGGCACGGCGTCTACTTCGGGCACGTCGTGCCCCGCCTGGGCGGCTGGATCTCCGACGCCGACGCCTACCGGTACCTGCCCCGCTCGGTGGCCTACATGCCCCCGATGGCGGAGGTGCTGGGGATGCTCCGCGACGCCGGGTTCACGCAGGTGGGCCGCAAGGCGTTGTCGGGCGGGATCGCCCAGCTGCTCACGGGCGTGCGCGAGCGAGGCGACTGGCGGACGTGACCCCGGCTGACCCCGAGCAGCTGGTGCCCGAGCAGCTGGTGCCCGAGCAGCTGGTGGCAGTTACCCGCCCGCTGCCCGATCCCGTCGACCTGCTCGCCGTGGCGGGTGAGCGGGGAGCGCTCTGGCTCGGTGCCGGGGTGGGCCTCGCCGCCATGGGCGAGGCGGCCCGCATAGAGGTCCCGCGTTCTGGTCCGGCCGCAGCCGCCGCCGCGGTGACCCAGGTGCTCGAATCCATCGAGGTCGACGGCGACCTGGGCCCCTCGGGGAGCGGGCCCGTGGCCCTCGGAGCCCTCCCGTTCGACGTGTCGCGCCCCGGAGAGATGGTGGTGCCCGAGCTGATCGTGGGAGAGGCCGGCGACGGGACCAGGTGGGTGACCACGATCTCCCGCCGGGGACACCGGCAGCCCGATCTGGGGGACCTGCAGCGTGATCTGCGGGAGCTTCAAGGCAGGGCGGTCTCGCAACCCGGCGCTGCGCGCCACGTGATCAGCTCCGAGCGCCCCCCGCAGGAGTGGTGCGACTCGGTGGCGAAGGCCCGGGACTCGCTGAGGGGCGGGGCTGCGAGCAAGGTCGTCCTGGCACGGGCGGTCGGTGTGGAGGCCGATCGGCCGATCCCGCGCCTGGCGGTGCTCCGGCACCTGGCGATGGCCTACCCGGGCTGCATGATCTACGGGATCGACGGGCTGGTGGGCGCCAGCCCCGAGCTGCTGGTGTCGAGGATGGGGAGCATGGTCCGCTCGCACCCGATGGCCGGCACCACCGCCCGCAGCGGCAACCCTGCGGTGGACGACCAGCTCGCCGCCGAGCTCGTGGCCTCGGTGAAGGACCAGGCCGAGCACCGCATCACCATCGACATGGTCCACGACACCCTCCTGCCCTGGTGCTCGTACCTCGACGAGGAGGCCGAGCCGAGCGTGGTGGCCATGGCCAACGTGGCCCACCTGGCCACGAGGGTCGAGGGCCAGCTCTCGTCGCCCCCTGCCTCGGTGGTGGAGCTGATGACCGCCCTGCACCCGACGCCGGCCGTGTGCGGCTGGCCCCGTGAAGCCGCGATGGGCCTCATCGCCGAGCACGAGGACCTCGAAAGAGGCCGCTACGCGGGGCCCGTGGGCTGGGTCGACTCCCGTGGCGACGGCGAGTGGGCGGTGGGCATCCGCTGCGCCGAGATCACAGGTGCTCGGGCGCGCCTCTTCGCCGGGGTGGGCGTGATGCCCGACTCCGATCCCCTGGCCGAGCTGGCCGAGACCCAGGCGAAGCTCCAGGCGCTCCTCGCCGCCATCGTCCGCCCCTGACCTTCTGCCGCCGCTCAGCTCCCCGGTTCCAGGCGCCCCGGTTCCAGGAAGGTGGCCACGGCCTCGTGGATCTCGCCGCGGAGCTCGGCGTTGGAGCCTCGATCGGTCGGGACGACGACGACCTTCGCACCGCCGGAGGCGACCGCGCCGGCGAGGTGCTCCCGGACCTCGTCCCGGGTGGCCGCCACCGTTGCCGGGATGCGCAGCGACTGGGCGAGGGCCCCGAGGTCGGAGCCGTGGGGCGTGCCGAAGAGCTGTTCGAAGCGATCGTTCGCCAGCAGCTGCCGCTGAGGCAGGGACGAGAAGATCCCGCCACCGTCGTTGTCGACCACCACCACGGTGAGGTCGGCGTCTCGATCCGAAGCACCCACCAGGGCGTTGGCATCGTGGAGGAAGGCGAGGTCGCCGACCAGGGCGACCACCGGTCCGCCGGCCAGCGCCACGCCCAGGGCCGTCGAGACCACGCCGTCGATGCCGTTCGCTCCACGATTGGCCAGCACTCGCACGCCGCTGCGCGGCTCGGAGTACCACTCGACGTCGCGCACCGGCATCGACGACGAGACCACCAGGGCACCGCCGTCGGGCACGGCCGCCACCACATCGGCCGCCACCGCCGGCTCCATGGGCTCGTCGTGCCCGGCCAGGACGGCCTCCAGGGCCGAACCGGCAGCCGACTCGGCCGCCTGCCAGCGAGCCAGCCAGGCACCGGCCTCCGCCGATCCGAGCGAGGCCGTGGCCCCCGACGTGGCATCCAGGTCGAGGGCCTGGATGCTCTTGGCCAACGCCTCGCACAGCGACGACGGCTCCACCGGCAGCACCTCGGCAGCGACGTGCTCCGCATCGGCCCACGCGCCGTCCCTGTCGACGAGCACCACCTGGGCACCGGAGGCTGCGACCCATCGGCCCAGAACCTTGGACGCCGCCGGGGCCCCCAGGCCCAGGACCACGTCGGGAACGAGCGCGTGACCCAGGGAGCGCAGCATCGAGTCGAAGTGTGCGACCACCACCGGGTCGGGAACCCGGCATCCACTGCGAGGATCCGCTAGCACGGGCCAGCCGAGGAGCCCCGCCAGCGCGAGGACCGGAGCGGGTTCGGAGATCCCGGCTCCGGCGAGGATCACACCCCTCCGGCCGGCGAGCTGTGCGACCAGCCGCTCGACCTCGCCCTGTGGCAGGACCGGTGACGACGTGGGCCGGCTGCGCCAGGGCACACCCCCGGGCCTTGCATCGGGCAGCGGGCCGGGCCTACCCACCAGCGGGTCCCTGAACGCGAGGTTGAGGTGCACCGGCCCGGGCGGCGAACCCGCGCTCGCCAGGAAGACCCGGGAAGCCAGGGAGCGCCACGAGCTCCTGGATGCCTCGTCGGGCACGCCGGGGTCGCAGTACCAGCGGATCGCCGAGCTGTAGAGCTGGTGGGTCTGGTCGATGGTCTGGGGGGCGCCCACGTCGTGCAGCTCCGGCGGGCGGTCGGCGGTGCAGGCGATCAGCGGCACCCGGCTCTGGTGCGCCTCGACCACGGCGGGGTGCAGCTCCACCGCGGCTGTGCCGCTGGTGGTGAGCACGATCGCCGGGCGGCCGGTGGCCATCCCCAGGCCCAGGGCCATGAAGCCACCCGAGCGCTCGTCGATCTGCACGTGCACCCGGATGCGCTCGTCGTCCGCGAGCGCCAACGCCATGGGCGTGGAGCGCGACCCCGGGCAGACAACGGCGTCGGTCACCCCTGCCCGAGCCCACTCGTCCACGAGCGTGGCGCAGAAGGTCGCAGAGGTCAGCTCCGGCAGGTCGGGCACGGCCACAGCCTACGTTCGGCACCGATGCCGACGGCATCCGCAGCTGGTCGACCTCTCGTGGACTGGGAGCGTTGTGCGAGAACCGGCAGAGAGGTATTCTCTTGTTCTATGACACTTCTACAAGAGACTGGTACTGCTACTTACAAGGTCTCGGCCCGGGGGCAACTGTCGTTGCCGGCTGATGCCCGGAGGCGCTGGGGCTTGGAGAACGGCGGCGAGGTGGAGGTGTTCGACCTGGGCGACTGCGTGGTCATGCTCCCCACCACTGCGGGCTCGGTGCGCGCTGCACTGGCCGAGTCGCTGACAGCCGATCGCTACCGCCGCTACGTCGAGACGATCGACGACCCGGACCTCCGTGACGAGTGAGCGCCTGTTAGTTACATCAGCTCGTTCATGATAGAACGATCTAGGTGAACGTTCTGATAGATGATCACCTCCTCCGTGAGGTGCTGTTGGAAGGCGAGCCCGGCTGGTTGCGACGAGTCCGGCGCAGCGACCACCTCTTCACCACCGGGTCCTGGTACTACCGTCTCTGCGGCGCCCTGCAGCATCCCGGCGTGGTCGGGTCGCTGTCGGGCCCTATCACCCAGCTGCCCAGCGCCCTTCAAGAGGGAGTGGTCGAGCGGGTGTCGCAGCTCCCGGCTTGGATCGAGTTGCGCCCGCTTCGCGACGTCGCCTGGTCGGCGGCTGGGCTGGGCCGTGAGCACGGCCTCAACCTGCTCGCTGCCGAGGCACTCGCCGTGGCCCTCGAGGCCGGCGCCGCCATCGCCACGGCGGCTCCGAACCTTCCCCCAAAGCTGGCCACCGCCGCTCGCGCCGAGTCCGTCCGCATCCGCGTCCCACCGGTGACCTGAAAACCTAACGAGGCCCGTTCGTCCAATGGCGGTAGGAATCGAGGAGCGCCTCGGGGTCCTCCCAGGGCACCGCGTGGCCTGCACTCGGGATCAGGGCAGTAGTGGCGTTGGGCCCGATCGCATCGGTTGTGCGCCGGGCGAGGGCGGCGAACTTGGCGTCCTCGGCCCCCGCCACGACGAGGACGGGCATCGAGAGCTCGCCGAGTCGGGCCCACAGCGGGTCCTGGGTGCCCGTGCCCGCCAGCCTGAGGCTCGAAGCCAGGCCCTCGGGCTGGTTGCGCTCGCGCTCGGACCGGCAGGCGGCCTCCGGGGGCAGGCGGGCGAACAACGGGGCCGACAACCACTCGTCCAAGAACTTGGTAGTCCCTTCGGTCTCGATGCGGCTGGCGAGAGCCTCGTCGGCAGCTCGGCGCTCCGCACGCTGCGCGGGGTCCTCGATGCCGGGGGTGCCGCTCACCAGCACCAGCGCTTCGACCTTGCCGGGATCAGCCAGCGCCAGGTGAAGGCAGAGGCGGGCTCCCATCGAGTAGCCCACGTAGGTGGCCCGCCCACCGGCGGCGCCCAGCATCCCCGCCCCCTCCCACAGGTCGGCCCGCACGCCCGAGGAGCCGCCATGCCCGGGCGCGTCCACCAGGACGACCTCGTGCTCCTCCGCCATGTCGTCGGCGACCCTCCCCCAGCACCGACCCGTCTGGGTGAACCCGTGCACCAGGACCACTGGGGACCCGGTGCCAATCCGTTCGACGCAGAGGGACGCTGTCACGACAGCAAAAGTAGGCCGCTAGGCGTCAGGCAGAGATCCAGAGGCCGGCGGCGAAGAGGACCCCGAAGGCGAGCTGGACCCGGCCGGTGCTGGCCAGGACCGGTATGAGGGCCGGTCCACGGGCTCCTTCGAGGACCCGCTGGACGGGTGTGCGGGCGAGGAGGACGGCGAACAGCGCCGCAGCGGCGAGCGGGCGGCCTCCGAGGCCGGCGACGAACGGGGTGACCAGGAAGGGCGCCACCACCAGGATCACGTAGAGCACCCTGGTCCGGCCGTCTCCCAGGCGCACCGCCAGCGTGATCTTGCCGGCGGCGGTGTCGCCCGGGATGTCGCGCAGGTTGTTGATCACCAGCAGCGCCGTTGCCAGCAGCCCCACCGGAACCGAGGCGGCGAAGGCCAGGCCGCTCAGCTCGCCGTGCTGCACGAAGGCGGAGCCCACCGTGGCGACCACCCCGAAGAACACGAACACGAACACCTCGCCCAGGCCGAGGTAGCCGTAGGGCTTGGGGCCACCCGTGTAGAGCCAACCTGCCGCGAACGAGACCGCCCCCACGAGCAGCAGCCAGGGGGTGACGGCGATCGCCAGGGCCAGCCCGGCCACGCCGGCCACCCCGAAGGAGGCGATGGCGGCCAGCTTCACCGAGCGTGCGGAGGCGAGGCCCGATCCCACCAGGCGCACAGGGCCCACCCTCGACCCGCTGGCGTCGGTGCCCCTCACACCGTCGCTGTGGTCGTTGGCGTAGTTGGTGCCCACCTGGATGGCCACGGCCACCACGAGCGCCGCCACGAAGCGCCAGGCAACGATCCCCCGGCCCGCTCCCAGGTCGCCCTGGGCAGCCACGGCGGTACCGACGAGCACGGGGACGATCGCTGCCGGCAGCGTGCGAGGGCGGGCGCCTGCCACCCAGTGACGGAGGGTCATGGCGGCCAGCATTGCCGCCAGCGGCCCGTCGCTGCGACATCGTCCAGATCTAGGCTGTGGCGATGCGAGCGCTGGTGGCCCTGGCCATGAGCCCGGGGCCGGCTTTCGTGGAGCAGCTGCAGCGGACGTGGGACGACGGCGATGCGGCGCTCCCGATGGACCCGAGGCTCCCTCCCGCAGCCGTGGGCAGGGTCCTCACGCAGCTGGGCGCAGACGTGGTGGTGGGTGAGCGCGGGGAGCGGCACAGGCTGGCCAGCGGGCAGCCCGTGGAGCCCGGCGACGCCCTCGTGATCGCCACGAGCGGCACCACCGGCCAACCCAAGGGGGTTGTGCACACCCACGCCTCGCTGGCCGCCTCGGCGCAGGCCACCAACGCAGCCCTGGAGGTGGACCCCGAGCGCGACCGCTGGCTGTGCTGCCTCCCGGTGGCCCACACCGGCGGGTTGGGCGTGGTCGTCCGCGCCCTGTCGGCCGGCACGCCGGTGGAGGTGCACGAGCGCTTCGACGCCGCTGCCGTGGAAGAGGCGGCGGCCAGGCGCGGGGCCACCCTCACCTCGGTGGTCCCCACCGTGCTCGGCCGCTTCGACTCGTCGGGCTACCGCAGGATCCTCGTGGGTGGGATGGCCGTGACCGGCGCGCTCCCGCCCAACGCCGTCACCACCTACGGCCTCACGGAGACCGCCGGCGGCGTGGTCTACGACGGCCTCCCCATCGAGGGGGCCGAGGTGCGGGTGGTGGACGGCGAGGTCCAGGTGCGCGGGCCCATGGTGGCCCGGGGCTACCGCAACGGCACCGAGCTGTCGTGGGTCGCCGACCCCGACGGCGGCCCACCCTGGCTGGCGACCGGCGACGCCGGCTCCTGGGAACCTGCCCCGGGGGGTCGCAAGGCAGACGGCCGGCCCGTCCTGCGCGTCGTGGGTAGGCGGGACGATCTGATAGTGACCGGTGGGGTGAACGTGTGGCCCGGTCCGGTGGAGGCCGTCCTGGCCCGCTGCCCCGGGGTCGCGGAGGTGGCCGTGGTGGGTCGTCCCGATCCTGAGTGGGGGGCCCTGGTGACTGCCGTCGTGGTACCCGCCGACAGGTCTCGCCCCCCGACGCTCGACGAGTTGCGGGCCGCCGTGAAGGAGCACCTGCACCCGGCCTCGGCCCCCCGTTCCATCGAGCTGGCCCGAGCGCTCCCCCGCACCTCCCTCGGCAAGCTCAGGCGATCGGCCCTATGAGTGGGCACGGATGTGACATCGGTCCGGGTTCTTGCCAGCCTACCGACTGGTCGGTAGGCTGTTCTTCGTGACGTTGGCAGCACCCCCTGACCAGATCGTCGACCCAGGTGCGGCCGGCCGGGAGGCCACCGACGAGCGCACCGACGGCGGCTTCGACAAGAAGGCGGGGTCGCTCAAGCCCGTCCTCGACATCGTGCCCCCCGAGGCGTACGAGAACCCCACCTGGAAGGGCCTCGCCTACTTCGCTCGCGACGCCGCCCTCTACCTGGTGGTGGTCGCCGGGCTCATCTGGTTCAGCAACCCCATGATCGTGGCCCCGCTGCTGATCCTGTCGGGCCTGGTCATATCCGGCCTCTTCGTGGTGGCCCACGACGCCGCCCACGGAGCCCTCTTCCGCAGCAAGCGCCTCAACTCGATCATCGGCCACATAGCGATGCTGCCCAGCTGGCACGTGTACGAGGGCTGGGTGCTCGGCCACAACCGCATCCACCACGTGTACACCGTGCGCCAGGGCTTCGACTTCGTGTGGCACCCCTACACGGTGGAGGAGTACCGGGCCATGGGATGGCTCGGCCGCCTGCGCCACCGCATCGAGTGGTCGTGGGCAGGCGCCGGCCTCTACTACATGCGCGAGGTCTGGTGGAACAAGATGGTCGTGGGCAAGCCCCCCGCCCGCTGGGTGAGCTCGATCCGGCGTGACCGCTGGATCGTGGCCATCTTCGTGGCGTTGGCCGTCGCCGGCCTCGGATGGCTCGGCTGGCTGCAGGCAGGCACCGCCTGGGGAGTCGCCTGGATGATCTTCCGCACCCTCGTGGCGCCCTTCCTGATCTTCTCGTTCATCATCGGCTCGTTCGTGCACGTGCACCACATCCACCCCGACATCCGCTGGTGGAAGCGGCGGGAGTGGACGAAGTTCAAGGGCCAGATGGAGGGCACCACCATCCTGCGCATGCCCCGCGGCTTCGACTTCTTCTTCCACTGGATCATGGTGCACATCCCCCACCACGTGGACGTGCGCATCCCCATGTACAACCTCGAGACGGCCGCCGAGGCCATCAAGGCCTCGTTCCCCGAAGAGGTGCGCGACGAGCCCCTGCGCTTCCGCGACTTCATGGCCAACAGCCGCCACTGCAAGCTCTACGACTTCGACGAGGGCCGCTGGCTCACCTACGCCGCCACACGCGGGCCGGCAAGGCCAGGCGAAGCCTGACGGTACGGTGGCCGGATGGCCAACCGTTTGGCGAGCGAGGGCTCGCCCTATCTGAGGCAGCACGCGGACAACCCGGTGGACTGGTGGCCGTGGGGCGACGAGGCCTTCACCGAGGCGCGCCGCCGCGATGTGCCCGTGCTGCTCTCGGTCGGCTATTCGGCGTGCCACTGGTGCCACGTGATGGCGCACGAGTCGTTCGAGGATCCCGCCATCGCGGCTCGGATGAACGAGCTGTTCGTGAACGTGAAGGTCGACCGGGAGGAGCGCCCCGACGTCGATGCCGTCTACATGTCGGCCGTCCAGGCGTTGACCGGCCAAGGCGGGTGGCCCATGACAGTTTTCCTCGCACCCGACGGCAGGCCCTTCTTCGGGGGCACCTACTTCCCGTCGAAGCCGCGGGGCGGGATGATCAGCTTCCCCGAGCTGATGGAGCGCATCAACGAGCTCTGGCTGACGAGGCGCGACGACCTGACCGAGCAGGCGGGTGCGCTCACCGAGGCCATCTCTGAGGCCACCTCGGTGGAGCCCGCCGGGCAGCTGCCCGGGGTGGAAGCCCTTGCGGAGGCGAGCACCCAGCTCCTTCGCAGCTTCGACCCGACCTGGGGCGGGTTCGGTTCGGCGCCCAAGTTCCCCCAGACGATGAGCCTGGAGCTGCTCCTTCGGGACCACGAGCGAACTGGCTCTCGTGACGCCCTCGACGCTGTCACCACGTCGCTCGACGCCATGGCCTCGGGCGGGATCTACGACCACCTGGGCGGCGGATTCGCCCGGTACTCGGTCGATCGGCAGTGGCTCGTCCCTCACTTCGAGAAGATGCTCTACGACCAGGCCCTGCTGGCACGCGCCTACCTCCACGCCTGGCAGGTGACCCGCGAGCCCCGCTACCTCCAGGTGCTCACCGAGACGGTGGAGTACGTGCTGAGAGAGCTCAGGCACCCCTCAGGGGGCTTCTACTCGGCAGAGGACGCCGACTCGGAGGGGGTCGAGGGTCGCTTCTACGTCTGGTCGCTCGAAGAGCTGCGCGATGTGGCAGGCGAGAAAGGGGAGGACCCAGAGGCGGCCGAGGCCGCCGTGAGCTGGTGGGACGTGACGGTCACCGGGAACTTCGAGGGCGACAACATCCTCTGGAGGCCCCAGCGCGGCGACCTCCTCAGGCCCGATCCCGTGGAGCGTGCACGCAGGCGGCTCTTCGAGCACAGGGCCAAGCGGGTGCGCCCGGGACTCGACGACAAGGTCCTCACCGAGTGGAACGGCCTCATGCTGGCAACCCTCGCCGAGGCCGCGTCGGCCACAGGGCGCAAGGACTGGTTGGAGGCAGCTGTTGCCAACGGCGAGATGCTGCTGGACAGCTTGCGTCGTGACGACGGCCGCTGGCTGCGCTCGTGGCAGTCGGACGGGGGCGCGAGGCACCTCGCCTACGCCGCCGACCACGCAGCGGTGCTGGACGGCTTCCTGAGGCTTTCTGAGGCGACCGGGGAGGCTCGCTGGGTGACAGAGGCCCGCTCTGTCGCCGAAGCGATGATCGGGCTCTTCTGGGACGACCGCTCAGGAGGCCTCTTCACCACGGGGATCGATGCCGAAGCACTGGTGACCCGCCCCAAGGACCTGTTCGACAACGCAACGCCTTCGGCCAGCAGCCTCGCCGCCCACGGTCTCATCCGCCTGGCGGCGGTCACCGGCGAGCTGTCGTTGCACGACCGCGCGGAGCAGATCCTTCGACTGCTGGCCGGCCCTGCCGTTCGCCAACCGCTGGGCCTGGCGAACGTGCTGTGCGCCCTCGGGATGGCTCAGGCTGGGATGACCGAGATCGTGGTGACCGGAGACCGATCAGACCTTCTCAATGTCGCCACCCAACGCTACACGCCCAACGCTGTGCTCGTCTGGGGAGAGCGCTTCGACGGTCCCGCTTGGGAAGGTCGCGACGACGGTCTCGCATACGTGTGCCGCAACTTCACCTGCCAGGCCCCCACCGATTCCCCCGAGGAGTTGGCCGCCCAGCTCGTTGCGTAGATCGGCCGGGGGGTGACGGGCAGTCCGCACAAAGCTCCGTCAGCGGAGACGGGCGCCGATAGGCGACCGACAGAGCGCTAGGAGCTTGCGGCTACTGCCCGGCAGGACCCGCCGGCCTTGCAGGACCCGCCGGCCTCTGCCCGCCTGGACCCGCCGGCCCCCAAAGGCCGCGGTGGACTGATTCGTGGAACGGGCGGCGGCCTCGGGAGACCGAGCGGCTGGGCCGGTGATCACCTGCGGCCGGGTATCCCAGGGCGATGGCTCCGATGGGCCGGTGACCGGGGGGCACGCCCAAGGTGTTCAGCAGCTCTCGCTCGCCCTGGAAGATGCCGAAGAAGCAGGCACCCAGGTCGTCGTCCACGGCGGCCAGCAGGGCGAGCATCGAGGCGAAGGCCGCATCCACGGTCCAGTAGGGAACGGGCCAGGCCTCCTCGCTGCCGCCCAGACCCGTGCGGGCCTTGTCGTCCTCCGAGTAGCGGGCCAGGTAGGCGTCGGGGTTGGTGAAGGGAAGGATGAGGACCGGAGCCGCCAGCAAGCCCGGCCAGGCGAAGCCCTCCCTGCGCTCGGGCGGGAGGGTGGCATCCCAGAACAGCGCCGTCTGCGCGGGGCCCTCCAGCACGACCAGGTCGAACCCCTGCGCGAAGCCGGCCGAGGGACCACGCAGAGAGCTGCGCAGGACGCCGTCGAGCACGGATGAGGGCACGGGTCGCGGGTCGAAGGCCCTCACCATCCTCCGGCGCGCCAGCACCTCCCTCAGCTCCAAGCGAGCTCCCGGTAGAAGAAGCGAGGAAGGATCCGGCAGGTCGGAGCCACCGGGGAGGAGGGGAAGCTCAGGCCAGCTTGGCCAGGTACTCGGCCATGGCCCAGCCGAACACCATGAGCGAGTCGCCCCTGTCGTCGTCGAAGTCGGCGAACAGGGCAGCCACGTCGGGGTCGATCTTCTCGGGCTTGAGGCTCTCGTGGTCGAGCGCGAGGGGGAACGTGCCGTCGCCGGTCGCCGAGAACGTGCGGTCGGAGTAGGTCCCGTTCTCCACGCCGAAGCGCTTGGCGAGCCGGCGGCCCCACGCCCGCTCCTCCCCCGTGGCCTTGTGGTCGGGCCGAGGGACGATGTCCTCGAGGTTCCGGAAGGCCTCGAAGCCCCCCGGGTTGGTGAAGCGGGTGCCCACCAGCACGTCCTCGTCGGGGAAGGCGAGCACCGCACGGCGATACTTGTCGGTCATCATCGCCCGCAGCACGGCGTCGCGCTTGGAGGTGCGCTTCACCGACGCCAACCCGATGAGCACGGCCGGCGTGCCGCCGATGCGCTCGAGGGTGGAGAACGAGAAGCCGCGCAGGTTGTTGCCGTCGCGGGCCAGCGTCACCAGCACCCACGACTCGGCCTGCTTCGACAGCAGGCCCACCTCGAAGCGGCTGGGCCCCTCTGCGCAGAGGTCGGCCATCTCAGCCAGCTCCGAGTCGCTGAGGGCAGTGCAATCCTTGGTGGTGACGTCGATCGCCATTCGTTTCCGGTCCCTTCCTCGAGCGGATGGACCGCACTAGTCCAGCTGGAACAGCCCCTTTACGCAACTTCGATGCCAGGCCGGCGGCGCGGACGCAACGTCAAGCACCTCCCAGCAGACCCGCTCCCGAGCACCCCTGGAGCGCTCTAGGAGAGCACCGCACCCGCTCCCAGCAGCACCCGCAGCTCCCCCGCCAGCCCGTTGGTGGCGTCGACCTTGTAGTCGTCGGGCAGTCGCAGGACCTTGCGGTCGCCCAGGTGCACGAACACCTCGGAGGGCCCGGGATGCTCGGCCAACAACGACCTGAGCTGAGCGAGCAGCTGGTCGCTCAGCGCCGAGGGCGGCAGGTTGATCCTCACCGGGGGGGCACCATCGGCAGCGGGCTCGAAGTGCTCCAGGGAGCTGGCCACGAGCTTCACCTCCTGCTCGTCGCGGGCATCGACGCGGGCCTTCACCAGCACCACGGCGTCGTCGGTGAGCAGGTGCCCGTACTGCTGCATGGTCTTGGGGAACACCATGCACTCCACGCTCGCCTGCAGGTCCTCCAGCGCGAACACGGCCATCAGGTCGCCCCGCTTGGTCCACTTGCGCTGCAGGTTGGTGACGAGCCCACCCACGACGCGCACCGAGCCGTCGGCCAGCTCCACCGCCTCGGCCACCGAGCACTCCGTGCGCTGCTTGAGGGAGGCGCTGGCGCCCATTAGGGGGTGGTCGCTCACGTAGAGGCCGAGCATCTCCTTCTCGAAGGCCAGCCGCTGGCGCTTGTCGTACTCGTCGCCCGAGATCGCCCGCCGCTGCGCGATCGCTCCGGGCTCGGCGTCCTCCATGGCTGAGAAGAGGTCGAACTGCCCCTCGGCCTCCTTGCGGCGCCGAGCGACGACCTCGTCGATGATCGCCACGTGCTCGTCGGCCAGGCCCTTGCGGGTGTATCCCATGGAATCGAAGGCGCCCGCCTTGGCGAGCGACTCGATGGTGCGCTTGTTCAGCACCGACAGGTCGACGCGCTCGCAGAAGTCGTAGAAGTCGGCGAACGGCCCGCCGGCCTCGCGCTCGCCCACGATCAGCTCCACCAGGCCCTCGCCCACGTTGCGCACCGCCGAGAGCCCGAACGGGATGGACCCGGCCTTGGCCCGGCTACCGGGCTGGGCCGGCGAGCCCGCACCGTCGCCGGCGTGCTCTGGCTCCAGCACGGCCACGAACCCCGACTCGGAGCGGTTCACATCGGGCACCTGCACCTCTATGCCCATCAGCCGGCACTCGTTGAGGTACACGGCGGCCTTGTCGAGGTTGGTCTTCACCGAGTTGAGCAGGGCCGCCATGTACTCCACGGGGTGGTTCGCCTTCAGGTACGCGGTCTGGTAGGCGACGTAGCCGTAGCCGTAGGCGTGGCTCTTGTTGAAGGCGTAGTCGGCGAAGGGCTCGATGATGTCGAAGAGCGTCTCGCC
>CAYNQN010000016.1:0-23341 GCA_964399375.1 uncultured Rhabdothermincola sp.
CCAGCCCGGCCACCTCCACGACCTTCACACCCTCCAACGGCCCAGGCATCCCCGCCTCCTATGTTCCGGTACGAGCGAGAGAGGGTACTCTTCACCACGACGGGCGAGAGGGGGCGGTATGGAACTGGGCGACGTGGATCTCCTCGATCCGGATGTGTTCCGCGAGGGCAGGCATCACGAGATGTTCTCCCTGCTGAGGCGGGAGGACCCGGTGTACTTCCACCCCGAGCCCGACGGCGCCGGCTTCTGGTGCATCACCCGCCACGCCGACCTGATCACGGTGAACCGCGACTGGGAGGCCTTCTCGTCGGCGGCGTGGGGCATCAGCATCCCCGACGTCCCCCTGGAGGGGGAGCAGGCCATGGTGCGGGAGATGATGCTCTACATGGACCCGCCGCGGCACACCCGCTACCGGCTGCTGGTGAACAAGGGCTTCACGCCGCGGATGATCGGCCTGCTCGAGACGGGCCTTCGCACCAAGAGCCGCATCATCGTCGACAACGTGATCGAGCGCGGCGAGTGCGACTTCGTGGTCGACGTGTCCTCCGAGCTGCCGCTGCAGGCCATCGCCGAGCTCATGGGCGTGCCCCAGGAGGAGCGGCACAAGATCTTCGACTGGACCAACCGCCTCATCGGCGTGGACGACCCCGAGTTCGAGGGCGACCGCGAGTCGGCCAGCGAGGCGGCCACCGAGCTGTACCTCTACAGCAACCAGCTGGCCGCCGAGCGCCGGGACGACCCCCGAGACGACATCGTGAGCCGCCTGCTGGGAGCGGAGATAGAGGGCGACCAGCTGAGCGAGGCCGAGTTCGACATGTTCTTCCTGCTGCTGGCGGTGGCTGGCAACGAGACCACGCGCAACGCCACCTCGCACGGCATGAAGGCCCTCATGGACAACCCCGGCGAGATGGCCAAGCTGGTGGACGACCCCGCCGGCCACATCGACTCGGCGGTGGAGGAGATCGTGCGCTGGGCCAGCCCCGTGATGCACTTCCGCCGCACGGCCATGGTCGACTACGAGCTGGGCGGCAAGACCATCAAGGCCGGCGACAAGGTGGTGATGTGGCACATCTCGGCCAACCGCGACGAGACGGTGTTCGACGACCCCTTCCGGTTCGACATAGATCGCGACCCCAACCCCCACATCGGCTTCGGAGGGGGCGGCCCGCACTTCTGCCTGGGGGCGAACCTGGCCCGCATGGAGCTGCGCCTCCTGTTCACCGAGATAGCCGAGCGCATGGGCGACATGGCGCTGGCCGGAGAGGTGGAGCGGCTGCGCTCCAACTTCATCGGAGGCATCAAGCACATGCCCGTCCGCTACTCCAGAGGCGAGCGAGCCCTGGAGGAGCTGGTCAGCTAGCGCTGAGCAGCTCTTCGAGGGCGAGCGGAACGCCGTCGGCCAGGACCCAGGGGTCGGGCACCACGTCGCGGCACACCATGAAGCCCACGTCGACCCTGTCGCGGTAGCTGAAGACCGTCACGTTTATGCCGGTGCCGTAGATGAGCGGGCCCATGGGGTACAGCGCTGTGACCTCGGCGCCGGCGCAGTACATGGTGAAGGGCGGGCCGGGGACGTTCGAGATGATGAGGTTCATGATCGGCGGCGTGCGCCGGTCGAGCGAGGCGGCCGAGTACATGCGGGCAGCCAGCGAGATGAGCGCTGGGGGCGCCGTCTCGGTGATGCCCATGATCTTGTCGGCGGCCAGGGCGGCGCGCATCTCCTTGGCGCCCCGGGTGCTCTCGTTGATGGCCAGCAGGCGGCGCACCGGGTCGGTGATGTGCGTGGCCAGCGAGGCGAACATCGCGCCCACCTTGGTGCCCACCTCGCCCGCATCGCCCTCCCCCCGCAGCGACACCGGGACCTGGGCGATGAGCGGCGACGAGGGCAGCTCGTCACGGCCTGCGAGGTAGCGCCTCAGCGCGCCCGCGCACACCGCCAGGACCACGTCGTTCACCTTCACGTCGTAGGTGCGCTTGATCGCCCGCACGTCCTCGAGGGGGATGCTGGCGTAGGCGAAGCGGCGGTGGGGCGTGAGCTCGGCGTTGAACGAGGTGCGGGGGGCCTGGAAGGGGGCAGGCGGCGACTTCGGCTGTCGGAGGAAACCCATGAAGGTGAGGCCCTGGCGAACGCTCGACCGGGCGAAGCGGGTCATGCGCCACGGCGTGGCCGCCAGGCCCGCCACGCTCGACAGCGCCAGCTGCACCGACGTGGGCAGGTCCACGGGACCCTCCCGCTCTGGCTCGGTCGCCTCGTCGGGCTCGGCGGGGTTGGGCTCCATGTCCAAGAGCATCGTGGCCAGCTCGCTGCCCGAGACCCCGTCGATGATCGAGTGGTGGATCTTGGCGAGCAGCGCCACCATGCCGTCGGCCAGGCCCTCGATCACCCAGAACTCCCAGAGGGGCCTGCGCCTGTCGAGCTTGATGGCCACGAGGTCGCCTATGAGGTTGCCCAGCTGGCGGGGCCCTCCCGGAGGGGGGACGGCGATGCGCCTTATGTGGTCGTCGATGTCGAAGTCGTGGTCCTCCACCCAGCCAGGGAGGTCGAGCCCGAACGGCACCTCCACCAGCTTCCAGCGGAACTGGGGCGCCAGGTGCAGGCGGCGGCTGATCCTGCGCTTCAGCTCGTCCACCCGGAAGCCACCGGGGGCCGTGGAGGGATCGAGGATCATCACTGCCGACACGTGCATGTGCCAGGAGGCGGTCTCGCCGTAGAGGAACGCTGCGTCGACCCCGCTCATCCGCCTCATCGCGGGCCCCTGAGGTAGGTGCTCATAGTTCTCATGAGCCTCCCACTTGGGTGCTCGTCCGCCTCATCGCGGCGGGACCTCTCACCGGGAGGCTTCGGCAACCGAGCTCGCCCAGCGGTAGTCGGCCTTGCCCGCCGGTGAGCGCTCGATGGTCTCCACCAGCACCAGGGTGCGGGGCACCTTGTAGCCCGCCAGTTGCCCACGAGCGTGCGAGGCCAGCTCGTCGAGCGTGACCTGGTGGCCTTCCACGGGCTGCACCACCGCTGCCACCCGCTGGCCCCAGCGCTGGTCGTCCACCCCCACCACCACGGCGTCGTAGACCGACCGGTGGGCCTTCAGCACGCCCTCCACCTCTTCGGGGTACACCTTCTCGCCGCCGGTGTTGATGCACTGCGAGCCCCGGCCGAGGAGGCGCACGGTCCCGTCGGCGTCCACGGTGGCCATGTCGCCGGTGAGCACCCAGCGCTCGCCGCCCACCTCCACGAAGGTGGCAGCCGTGCGCTCGGGGTCGTTGTGGTAGCGCAGCGGTATGCGCCCGCGCCTAGCGACGCGCCCGATCACATCCGAGCCGGGGGCCACGGGTTGGTGCGTGACCTCGTCGAGCACGGTGGTGGTCTCGCCGTAGGGGGTGAACTGCGTTACGCCGCCCGAGGCGCTGCCGGCTTCGAGCCGCTGGCTGCCCTGGGCGCCCGTCTCCGACGAGCCGAACCCGTCAACCAGGCCCACGTTGGGGAGCAGCGACATGAGGCGGTCCTTGTGGACCGGCGAGAGGGGCGCGCCACCCGAGCCGATCGACAGCAGCGACGAGACGTCGAAGGGGCCCTCGGCGTCCCAGGCGTCCAGCAGGGGCCGCACCACGGGGTCGCCCACCACGGTGAGCAGGTTCACCTTCTCGCGCTCGACCGTGCGCCAGACCCCCAGGGGGTCGAGCGAGCCCTCCAGCAGGACCACCCGCCCACCGGCGAGCAACCACGAGAGCACCGTCCACTGCCCGGCCGCGTGCATGAGCGGCGCCACCGGCAGGTACACGAAGGTGCCCTCCACGATGCGGTCGAGCACCTGCGAGGGCTCGTCTACCGGGCCCATGAGCCGCATGGGGTCGCCCCCGCCCACGCAGGCGAAGAAGGCGTCCTCCTGGCGCCAGACCACCCCCTTGGGCAGGCCGGTGGTGCCCCCGGTGTAGATCACGTAGGGGTCGTCGTTGCTGCGCGGCCCGAAGTCGCGCTCGGGCGAGCCCGCCGCGAGGGCCTCCTCGTACCTGTGAGAGGGAAGGTCGTTGCCCGCGTCCCCGTCGGAGCCGTCCTCCACGGCCAGGTACCAGCCGATGCCGGGCAGCTGGTCGCGCACGCCGGCGAGCAGCGGGGCGAAGCGACGGTGGTGGACCACGCCCACCACCTCGGAGTCGTCGAGCACGTAGCGCAGCTCGGATGCGACGTAGCGGTGGTTGACGTTGATGGGCACCGCCCGCAGCTTGTAGGCGGCGAGCATGACCTCCAGGTACTCGGAGCAGTTCGTGAGGTGGACGGCCACGTGGTCGCCCGGGCGCACGCCCCTCGCCGCCATCCAGTGGGCCAGCCTGTTCGACCGCTCCTCCAGCTCGGCGTAGGTGAGGCGCCGGGCGGCGGGCTCCTCGCCGGGGCCCGAGCCCGGGCCGACGGTGGGAGCGACGACGGTCAGCGCCTCACGGTCGGCCACCTGGTCGACCACGGCTTCCCAGAGGTCGGCGATGTTGAACGTGGTGGGCTCAGGCACCCGGGCCCCTTAGAGACGTCGGCGAGGAGGCGAAGTTTAGGCGCCGAGCGACTGCTCGTACGCCTCTCGCTGGCGCGTGGAGCGGTGCACCGGGTCCTTGTCGAACTGCGGGATGACCTCTTTGCCGAACAGCTCCATGGACTCGATGATCTTGTCCTGAGCCATGTTGCTGGTGGTCGGGCTGAAGCAGATCTGGTCGGCGCCGATGTCGGCCCAGCGCTGCACGGCCTTGGCGCAGTCGTCGGGGTCGCCCACCACGACCATGCCGATCTCGGCGGCCTTCTTGAGCTGGTCGACGGTGGGCTCGGGGATGACGTCGGGCCACTCGGGGAAGCCCGGGGGCTTGGGGATGTTGTCGAGCCAGTGCATCTGGAGGCTCGTGTAGTAGTTCATCCCGATGCTCACCGCGGTCTCGAACGCCTTTTCGCGATTCTCCATGCAGATCATGTTTGTGACGACCATGATGTTGTCGTTCACGTAGTCGCCCACGGGCTCGGCGGTGGCCACCGCGTCCTTGTAGGAGGTGATGAGCGGGGCGATCTTGTCGGGCGTGCCGTGGGTGAAGCAGAAGGCTCCCAGGCCCATGCCCCCCGCCTTGGCGAAGGTGGGGGGGCTCCCGGCGGCGACCCACATGGGCGGGTGGCTCTTGCCGTTGGGCTTGGGGAAGACCTCGCGCTCGGGCATGCGGAAGTACTTGCCGTCGAAGGAGTACTTGCCGTCCTTCCACATCTTCGGGATCTCACGGATCGACTCGTCCCACATCGAGGTGGTCTCGCCCAGGTCGTCGATGTCGAAGCCGTAGACCTCGGTGGTCGACGAGCCCCGGCCGGTGCCGAACTCGAAGCGGCGGTCGGTGATGTGGTCCATGAGGGCCACCGTCTCGGCCACGCGCACCGGGTGGTTCACCTTGGCGGTGATGTTGAAGATGGCCGACCCCAGGTGGGCGCGCTCGGTGAGGGCCGCCACGTGGGAGAGGTACACCTCCGGCCCGGGCATGTGGCTGTACTCGTCGAGGAAGTGGTGCTCGGGGCACCAGATGTACTTGATCCCGGAACGGTCGGCGGCGACGCCCACCTCCACGTTGCGCATGATGCGCTTGTGCTCCGCCTGAGGGTCGGCGTCCCGCTCGTAGCGGGGCACGAAGAGCTGGGCGAATATGCCGAATTCCATGTGCTTCCTTTCCGGAGTGCACCCGCTGTCGTCCCGAAGCGAGCGCAAAACTATAACCCGTTCTATTTATCTGGGCGCAATCCCAGCGCCCTGGTAGCCCAGCCCCTTTGCGCAGCCCTGACCTAGTAGCGCAGGCCCGGGGCCCGGCTGTGGAAGATGTCGGCGTTCATGAGCCCGGTGAGCTCGGCGGGCTCCCAGCGCTTCCCGCTCTTGGAGATGGACTCGCCGTTCGACCAGGGCCTCATGTGCACGATGTCGTCCTTGACCGCCCGGATCACCTGGCCGGTCACGTGCGACGCCTCGTCGCTGGCCAGCCAGGCCACGAGGGGCGACGAGAGCGACGGGTCCATCGGGTTCCACTCGGTGAACTCGTCGGGCTCGCGGGCCTCGATGCCCGCACCGGGGATGGAGGCGGCCATGCGGGTGGCCCCCGCTGGGCCGATGGCGTTGCAGGTGATGCCCATGCGGAACACCTCGAGGCTCACCGTCATGGTGAACCCGGCGATGCCGGCCTTGGCGGTGGTGTAGTTGGCCTGGCCGAAGTTGCCCACCAGACCCGCGCCCGAGGTGGTGTTGATGATGCGGCCTGTGCTCACGTCCTCGCCGGCCTTGCTGAGCGCCCGCCAGTGCTTCACGGCGTGGTGCGTGGGGGCGAAGGTGCCCTTGAGGTGGACCCGGATGACCCGGTCCCAGTCGTCCTCGGTCATCGACCAGATGGCGGCGTCGCGGGCGATGCCGGCGTTGTTCACCAGGATGTCGAGCCGGCCGAAGGCGTCCACCGCCTGCGCCACCATCTCACCGGCAGCGGCGAAGTCGGCGACGTCGCCGTAGTTGGCGACCGCCTCGCCACCCCTCGACGTGATGATGTCGACGGTGAGGTCGGCGTCCTTGCCGCTGCCCTCGCCCTCGAGGGTCACACCCAGGTCGTTCACCACGACCTTGGCCCCTTCCTTGGCCAGCTCCAGGGCATGGCCGCGGCCGATGCCGTGGCCTGCTCCGGTCACGATCGCGACCCTGCCGTCCAGCAGTCCCATTGAAAGCGCTCCTCCGAAAGTTCTGATGAGTCGTCAGAAGGTTAGGGGCCGGCTCTAGCGTTGGCGAGTTGGTCTAGACCCGAGCCCTCGGGCGAGGGTCCAGTGAGCACAGTCCCGTTGGTCCGAGCGAAGCGAGGATCTCCCCGAGCAACAGACCTACCTCTCACGCATGGCTACAGACCCCTTGAACTGCTCCTTGAGGTCGGCCTTCAGCACCTTGCCGGCGGGGTTGCGGGGCAGGGCCTCGACCAGCTCCAGCTGCTCGGGGATCTTCTGAAGCATCAGGCCGGAGCCCTTGAGGAACTCGACCATCTCGTCGAAGCCCAGGGGCTCGGGACCCTCGGTGGCCACCACCGCGCACACCCGCTCGCCGGTGCGCTCGTCGGGCAGGCCGATCACGGCGACGTCGGCCACCTTGGGGTGCGGGTAGAGGTGGTCCTCCACCTCCTTGGCCGAGACGTTCTCCATGTTGCGGATGATGATGTCCTTGAGGCGGCCGGTGATCTTCAGCATGTTGCGCTCGTTCAGCACGCCCAGGTCGCCGGTGCGGAAGAAGCCCTCTTCGTCGAACGCGTCGGCGTCGAGGCTGGCGTCGAGGTAGCCCTTCATGAGCTGCGGGGCCTTGGCCCGCACCTCGCCCTCTTCGCCCACTGCCGCCGGCTGGCCGTCGGTGCGCACCAGCTTCAGCTCGACCCCCGGGAGGGGCGAGCCCTCGGTGTGGGCCAGGTCCTCGTCGCTGTCGGAGGGCTTGGCCATCACCAGGATGGGCGCCTCGGTGAGCCCGTAGCCCGAGAGGACGCCCGCCGAGCCGGGGAAGGCCTCCTTGAGCTCGTAGTGCAGGGCCGGGGGCTTCGGGGCGCCGCCGCCGGGGAAGGCCCGCACCTTCGGGAAGATGGGCTCGGCCGACGCCTTCTGGGCCTTCAGGTAGGCCTGGTGGAACACGGTCCCCGAGCCGGCCAGCGTCACACCCTCGCGACCCAGCACGCCCACCACCACGTCGGGAACGAAGCCCGACATGAAGATGTTCTGCACGCCGGCGATGAGGCTGCTGAAGAGCCAGATGGGCCCGGCGATGTGCGGGAAGGGGAAGAGGAGGGAGTTGGTGTCGGATGCGGTCGCCTCGAGGTGGGCGACCATGCCCTCGGCGACCGCGTGGATGGTGCGGTCGGTGTGCTGGGCGCCCTTGGGGTCGGCGGTGGTGCCCGAGGTGTAGAAGAGCCAGCGCACCTCGTCGCCCTCCGACGCTTCCGGGACGGGCCCGAGCGTGGCGGGGTCGCCCTCGGGCAGCTGGCGATCGCACGTGAGCACCTGCACGTCGCGCGCCTCGGCCGCCACCTCCGAGGCGATGCCCTTGGCCATGGTGGAGAAGTCGAAGTTGGCGAAGGTGCTGGGGACGATCAGCAGCTCCGCACCGGTCTGGCGCACGCAGAAGCCCACCTCGCGCTCGCGGTAGATGTGGAGGATGGGGTTCTGCGTGGCGCCCAGGCGCGAGAGCGCCGCCACCAGCACCATCGACTCGATCCAGGTGGGCAGCTGCCAGGTGACCACGTCTCCCCTGCCCACGCCCAGGTCGGCCAGCCCCGCCGCTGCCCGCTCGGCAGCGGCCTTGTAGCCGGCGAACGTCAGCTCACGGCCGTCCTCGTCCACCACCATGCGGGCGTCGGGCGTGGCCTCCACCCTGCGCTCCAGCAGCTCCCAGAGCGTGCGACCTTCGAGCATCCTCATCCTCCCCATTCGTTCCTGCTCCGCAAGCGGGCGGTTCGAGCCCTGGCCCCCATGCGAACTGCGGCGATCCTAGTTGCGAGGATCGAGCTCTACTTGATGGCTATGGGGTGGGCGGGGGCGCTGCAACCGCCGGGGATGGGCTCGGGGGCCAACGTGAAGAGCACCTCGTAGGCGCCGTCGTCCGCGCAGTCGGCCGCCAGGGCCTCGAAGTCGAAGATCTGGCCCTGGATGAGGCCCATGTCGCGCAGGTGGATCATGTGCACGAGCATCATCGCCGCCCAGTCCTCGGGGGGCCACACCTCGAACACGTACGTGTCGGTGAACACGGCGCCCAGGTCGTGGCGATGCACCCACTCCACGGTGAGCGACGAGAGGCCCGGCGTGTCGTGGTTGTAGTCCCAGACCTTCCCCTCGTGCAGCAGCTGCATCTGGCCGGTGCGCACCAGCGCCACGTCGCCGGGGGCCAGGGTGACCTTGGCCAGCTCGAGCGCCGCGCCGAGGTCGTCGGCGGTGACCGCGTAACCGGGCTCCAGGCGCTGCACGCCCTTCACCGCGGGGAGGTCGAGGAGCACCCCCCGGCTCACGATGGGGTCGATCTTGTCCACGCCGCAGCGGGTGGCGCCGCCCGGCACCTTCACCGAGTCGGCCGGGAAGCCGTTGTACATCTTGCCGCCGTAGGTGACGTGCGCCAGCGCGTCCACGTGGGTGCCGGCGGCCAGCGGCAGGATGATCATGTCGTCGTTGAAGCAGGCGTCGCCCTCGGAGCCGGTGTAGTTGGCGTTGAGGGTGATCATCGAGTGCACCGGCACGAAGCGCCCTGGGGCCCCGCCCTCCTGAGGCGCCTTGTCGAGCCCGATGGCCAGCGAGAAGGTGCGGCCCGTGCGAGCCGCCGCCACCCCCCTGCGGGTCGCCTCGGCGTCTATGAGGTTCTGGGTGCCCCGCTCGTCGTCGTCGCCCCAGCGGCCCCAGTTGCGGACCCTGGCGGCCAGGTCGACCAGCTCCGGTGTGAAGGGCATCTGGCTCCTCGCTCCGTCAGAAGGTTAGGACGCCGCGGGCCAGCTCGCCCTGGTGCATGTCGTCTATGACCTTCTGGAGGTCCTCCAGGGGGTAGCGCCTGGTGACCAGCTCGTCGAGCTTGAGGCGCCCGGCGAGGTAGAGGTCGACGAACAGCGGGATGTCCTTGTGCGGCCGGCCCGCCCCGTAGCGGCAGCCCATGATCGTCTTGTCGTTGTAGAGCGTGTGGACCATGAACGAGGCCTCGGTGCCCAGCTTGGGCACGCCGAGGATCACGCAGGTGCCGCCCCAGTCGAGCAGGTCGACGGCCTGGCGGATGAGGGCGGGGTGACCCACGCACTCGAAGGCGAAGTCGACCCCGTTTGGTGCGATCTCCTTGACCGCCTCGGCGGTGTCCACCGAGCTGGCGTCGATGAAGTGGGTGGCCCCGAACTGGCGGGCCAGGGCCTCCTTGCGGGGGTTGTTGTCGATGGCGATGATCGGCAGGGCGTCGGCCAGGGCCGCTCCCTGGATGACGTTGAGGCCTATGCCCCCAACCCCGATCACCGCGACGCTCTGGCCGTGCGACACCTTGGCCCGGTTGAACACGGCCCCCACGCCGGTGATCACCCCGCAGCCCAGCAGCGAGGCCACCTCCCAGGGCACCTCCTTGCTGATGGGCACGCACTGGCGGCCCTTCACGATGGTCTCCTCGGCGAAGGCGCCGATGTTGGCGAACTGGAAGGCCTTGCGCTCGCCCTGGAGGAAGGGGGCCGAGAGCTTCCCGAAGGTGGTGCGGCAGTGCGTGGGGCGGCCACTGTCGCAGGCCTCGCAGGCGCCGCAGTTGCCCAGCGTGGAGATGACCACGTGGTCGCCCTCGGCCAGGCCGGTGACGCCGGGGCCGATCTCGGTGACGGTGCCGGCCCCCTCGTGGCCCAGCACGACGGGCGTGGGAAACGGGATGGTCCCGTTGATCACGCTCACGTCGCTGTGGCAGACGCCGGCCGCTGCGATCCGCACCTTCACCTCGCCGGCCCTCAGCGGACGCAACGACAGGTCGTCGACGGTCGCGATGGCGCCGTCCTCGAAGACGATCCCCTTCATCTATCCCCTCTCAACGCTGCGCAGCCACAGCGAAGCAGCGGCACTGACGGACTTCATATCTGCGAAGCAGGCGATGGCGACGCATGCGGAGCCATCACGAATCAACCTGGCCAGACTATTGACTGCAGCTCGCTGTAGGCGTGGAAGCCGAAGCGGCCCCCGTCGCGGCCCACACCGCTCTGCTTGAACCCTCCGAAGGGCAGCTCGTGGTTGCGCTGCACCGTGTTGATGCCCACGTTGCCGGTGCGCAGCTGCTCGGCGACGCCGAAGGCCTTGCCGGTGTCCGACGAGAACACGTAGTCGTAGAGGCCGAAGTCGGTGCTGTTGGCCAGGCCCACCGCCTCGTCGGCGTCGTCGAACGGGACCACCACGATGACCGGCCCGAAGATCTCCTCCTGCACCACCCTCATGCCGGGCTTGCAGTCGGCGATGAGCGTGGGGGCCACGAAGAACCCCTTGCCGCCCACGTCGGGGCGCTCGCCCCCCGCCACCACCGTGCCGCCCTCGTCGCGCCCGGAGGCCACGTAGCCCTCCACCCGCTCGCGGTGCACCCCGGTGATCACCGGGCCCAGCACGGTGTCGCGCTCGGTGGGGTCGCCCACCTTGAGCCGGCCGGCAGCTGCGGTGAGGCCCTCCACCAGCTGGTCGTAGATGCCGCGCTGGGCGAGCACCCGCGTGGGCGAGGTGCAGATCTGGCCGGAGTGGAACGCCCACACCGAAGAGATGCCCGTTATCGCTGTGCGCAGGTCGGCGTCGTCGAAGACGATGGCCGCTCCCTTGCCGCCCAGCTCGAGGAGGAGGCGCTTCATGTCGCGCCCGGCCACCTCGCCGATGCGCTGGCCCACGGCGGTGGAGCCGGTGAAGCTGACCATGTCGACGTGGGGCGAGGCCACCAGGGCCTCCGCTGGGGCGGGCCCCTCCGAGACGATGATGTTGATGACGCCGGGAGGGAAGCCCGCCTCCTGGAAGACCTCGCCGAGCTTCACGATGCCCAGCGGGTCCTGGGGAGCGGGCTTCACCACCACGGTGTTGCCCATGGCGAGGGCGGGGCCGAGCTTGCCGGCCATGTTGGTCATGGGGAAGTTGTAGGAGGTGATGCACGTGACCACGCCGACGGGTGCCCGCCGTGCGAGGCCTCCCATGATCCCGCCCGGTCCCAGCGCGGTGGTGGGCATGATGCCCGGCTCCACCGGGATGGAGGCCTCGGCGTCGATGCCCTTGGCGTAGCGGCGGAAGCGGGCGGCAGCCGTGGGAACCTGCATGGTCTTGGCGACCCGCATGGTGGCGCCCGTCTCGGCCTGCACCAGGGGCACGAAGTCGCCGAAGCGCTCCTCGAGCAGCTCGGCGGCCCGCACCAGCAGCGCGGCCCGCTCGGCCGAGCTGGTGCGAGACCACGCGGGGAACGCTGCGGCGGCTGCCTCCGCTGCTGCCTCCGCGTCGGCCACGGAGGCGTTGGGGGCGTTGCCCACCAGCTCCTCGGTGGCCGGGTTCACGATCGGGTAGGTGCCGTCTCCCGGCGCCACCCAGTCGCCTCCTATCAGGAGGCGGTAGTCGGTCCCGGGGTCGACGGCGCTCACTTCTCGCTGGCTCTCTCTCGCTGGTGGGTTGACGGGGGGTGGCGCTGGGGCCGGGTGGCTCTACTTCTCGAAGTCGAGGCGGTAGACGTCGATGGCGTTCCCTCGCACGAGCTTGTTGACCGTCTCGGGAGGCAGGTGGCCCATGAGCTTGTGGGCGACCTCCTTGGTGTGCGGCCAGGTGCTGTCGGAGTGCGGGTAGTCGGTCTCGAAGAGGATGTTCGACTTGCCGATGCGGGTGAGCGCCTCGGGGGTGAGCCCGAACTGGTCGTCGAAGAAGCAGGCGAAGATCTGCTTGTAGTAGTAGGTGCTGGGTGGCTCGGGCACCAGGTCGCCGACGCCGCCCCATCCCCTGTTCTCCTCCCACACCTTGTCTGCGCGCTCGAGGATGTAGGGGATCCAGCCCAGCTGGCCCTCGGCGTAGGCCAGCTTCAGATCGGGGAAGCGAGGGAGCACGCCCGACATCATGAAGTCGACCATCGACATCATGCAGTTGGCGAAGGTGATGGTGGAGCCCACGGCGGGCGGGGCGTCGGCCGACGTGGAGGGCATCCTCGACGACGAGCCGATGTGCATGTTCAGCACCATCTTGGTCTCGTTGCAGGCGGCGAAGAACGGGTCCCACTCGCCCGAGTGGATCGAGGGAAGGCCCAGGAAGGGAGGGATCTCGGTGAAGCAGGTGGCGTGCACGCCCCGGTCGGCCATGCGGTGCACCTCTTCGGCTGCGAGGTGGGCGTCCCAGAGCGGAACGATCATCAGCGGGATGAGGCGACCGTCGGTGCCGGCGCACCACTCGTCGACCATCCAGTCGTTGTAGGCGCGCACGCAGAGCAGGCCGAGCTCACGGTCGTTCATCTCGGTGAAGGTCTGGCCGCAGAACCTGGGGAAGCTGGGGAAGCACATCTGGGCCTCGGTCCAGTTGACGTCCATGTCCTCCAGGCGGGCCTTCTGGTCCCAGCATCCCTTGCGCATGTCGTCGTAGGTGATGGGGGTGACGGTCACCTCCTCACGGGGGACCCCCACGGCGGCCGAGAGCCTGGTCTGCGGGATGGCCTTGTCCTCCCACACCCACCAGTCGGCGATGGGCCCGTCCTCGCCGTCGTCGCCCATCCGGTAGTCGAACTTGCCCCCCACGAACGACATGTCGGCCACGGGGTGGCGCTCGAGGCGCGGGCCTACCGCCTTGAACTTCTCGGGAAGGCGGTCCTGCCACACGTGACCCGGCTCGAGCACGTGGTCATCGACGGATATGAACTTGGGGAACTCGTCGATGGATGTCATGGCAACTCCCAAAGTTGGAACACGTTCTCGTCTTGTAGCGTACCGCTGAGACGACCCAGGCGTCACCGCCACAGCGGCTGCATCACCGAAGAGACCCAGATCGGCGAAGCCGGCGTTGGCGACACCCGTGGAGCCAACGCAGACAAGCACAGTGGCGGAGCCGGCGCCGACGAAGGAGGCGCAAAGGCATATGGACTATCCGACCATCGAGCACGAGGCCATCGAGCCGGGAGCAGCGCTGTTCACCCTGGTGGAGCCGCACGTCGGCCAGGAGGTGGCCTACAACCGCTGGTACGAGCGCGACCACTTCTACGCGGGCTGCCTCATCGGGCCCATGTGGTTCGCCGGCCGGCGCTGGGTGGCCACCCGGCCCCTCAAGGAGATGCGCTTCCCGGGGGGCACGGGCTTCCTGCCGGAGCCCCAGAAGGGCTCCTACCTGGCCACCTACTGGATATTGAAGGGCCACGAGACCGAGGCGATCACGTGGGGCACCACCCAGGTGAACTGGCTGCACCCGGCCGGACGCATGTTCGAGGGCCGCGACCACGTGCACACCCTCATGTACGTGAACCGCTGGTCGGTGAGCCGCGACGACGACGGCGTGCCCGCGGCGCTCGCCCTCGACCACCCCTTCGGGGGGCTGGTGGCCCTGATGGTGGACCGCCACGAGGGCACCGAGCCCCGGGAGATGTCGGCGTGGCTGAAGGAGAACCTGCCGGGCTCGATGATGGCCACCCCCTGGGCGCTCACGTGCGGGCTCACCCCCATACCGCTGCCACCCGAGGCCCCCGTGTTCCAGCCGCCCAACCCCGGCCACGACCGGCGCATGCTGCTGATGGCGTTCACCGACACCGACCCCCGCGAGCTCTGGAGCGCCTTCGAGATCTTCGGCACCGCCGTGTCGGACGGCGGCCTCGGCTCGGTGAGCTGGGCCGCCCCCTTCATCCCCACCATCCCCGGGACCGACACCTACACCGATCAGCTCTGAGGGCTTGGCACACCATCGCGCCGGATCCGGCGCGATGGTGTGCCTAGAGCGGAAGGACGAGCGAACGAGTGAGGCCGAAAACTCAGCCGATGAAGCGGTTGAGGGCGATGCGGTCGACCAGGCCGTAGCTGGTCCACACGGCGGCGCCCACCGCCACGGCCAGCAGGGGCCATCGCCACTTGGGGGCCAGGCGCAGGGCCAACGAGGCGTAGATCGGGAAGAGGACCCAGTCGGCCAGGGCGAAGCGGTTGAAGCTGGCCAGCACGCCCGACACGAGCTGGGGGGCCATGAGCGCCACGCCCAGCATCCAGGTCTCCATGGGGAAGCGGTCTCTCCTGGAGAGAGCCGCGTAGCCGATCCCGAAGATCACGATGGCCGCGCACCACAGGTCCCACTGGCGCGCCAGGAGGGTGGGGACCATCGGGGTGCCCGGCTCGGGCCAGAGGTTCTCGACGCCCTGCCACACCGTCTCCCACGGCCAGCTGAGGGTGCGCCCCCAGTCGCCCTGCACCGAGAGCCAGGCGAGGGGGTCGCCAAGCTGGTGCCACATCATCAGGCTCACCGCAGCCATCCCCGCCACGCCGGCCGCCAGGTAGGCCACCGCCCAACGGTCGATGCCCCGGCGGCGCACGACGCTGGCCACCACCAGCACCACGGCCACGAGGATCCCCACGCTGCGGGTGCACGCCACGCCGGCCAGGCAGAGGGCCGCCAAGCCCTTGCGGTCCCTGCGGTCGGCCCAGACCGCACCCGCGCTGAGGGCGATGAAGAGGCCCTCTGAGTAGAACGACCAGAGGAACAGCGACGAGGGGAAGACGGCCATCAGCACCACGGCCAGACGGGCGGTGCGCTCGTCGCGCCAGGTCTTGGTCGCCCCCCAGACGGCCACGAAGGCCGCCAGCGCCGTGACGGTGGCGACCACGTGGACCGTCGCAGCGTCGGAGCCCGTGAGCCAGTACAGCGGCGAGCTGAGCCAGGAGATGCCGGGGAAGAAGGCGTGCGAGGGCATCTGCGGCCTGGGGTTCCAGTAGCCGTAGTGGAGGATCCTCAGGTAGTGGGCACCGTCGTAGCGGTAGGCCGTCTCCACCAGGGGCCCGCTGCTGGCCCAGAGGAAGGCCAGCTGCACCAGCCTCCAGCAGGCGAAGACGGCTATGGGGAACCGGATGCCGCGCAGGGCGTGGCCGGCGGCCTGCCTCAGGCTCACCCGGCGCGGAGCTGGGGCCTCCGGTCGCTCGGGCGCCTCCGGGGGCGCCGCAACCCAGCTGCCGGTGCTCGTGCCCGCGCTGGTGCCCGTGCTGGTGGTGGCGCTCACGCTCAGGTGGCCAGGACCCCGCCGTCGACCGAGAACGTGCTGCCGGTGACGAACGAGGCTGCGTCGGAGCAGATCCACACGATCGCCTCGGCCACCTCCTCGGGGGTGCCCAGGCGCCCGATCGGCACGTTGCGGCCCATGGCCTCGAGGGCCTCCTCGCTGCCGGCGAAGTCGGCGAGCATCGGGGTGCGGATATCGCCGGGGCACAGGACGTTCACCCGCACGCCCTTGCGGGCGAACTCGAGCGCGACGCTCTTGGTGAGGCCCACCACCCCGTGCTTGGAGGCCACGTAGGCGGGGAGCTTCGCAAAGCCCATGAGGCCGGCCGCCGACGAGATGTTCACCACCGCACCCCCGCCCGCATCGAGGATGGCGGGGATCTCGGCCTGGAGGCAGAGGAAAGTGCCCGTGAGGTTGACGGCCACGGTGCGCTCCCAGTCGTCCAGTTGCTGCTCGGGGAGCCTGGCGTAGTCGCCGGCCACGCCGGCGTTGTTGATCGCCACGTCGAGTCGGCCGAAGCGCTCGAGCGCGGCGCCCACCATGGCGCTCACGTCGTCGGGGTCGGTCACGTCGGCAGCCACCCCGACGGCCTCGGCACCTGCTGCCTGGAGCTCGCCGGCGGTCGCGTCCGCGGCACCGCCGTCGAGGTCGGCGATCACCACCTTGGCGCCGCGCCTGGCGAAGAGCTCGGCTGCGGCCTTGCCGATGCCCGAGGCGCCCCCCGTGACGAGGACCACCCGCCCGTCGAAGCGCTGCTTGCCCTCGTCGCCCTTCTCACCCTTCTCGCCCGCAGGCGCCGCCGGGGTCATGGCGTGCTCTGCGGGCCGTCGATGGGAACCAGCGGCTCGGTGGCCATCATCCACACCAGCGCACCGTTGTCTAGGAAGCTGGCCTCGTCGGGGGCTATCACCTCGGCGTACTCGGGAGCCGTCACGAAGGCCTCGAAGTCGGCCATGGTGTCGAACCACTGGATGGTGACGCCGTCGTAGCCCGGCGTGCCCACCCACTCGGGCCCGGGGGCCCGGCGATGCTGCTCGTAGCGGCGGACCAGCCGCGAGAAGGGCTCGGTTGAGGCGATGAGTGGGGCATGGCGGTTCTCCCAGTGGTCGTAGAACTCCTCTGGGGTCATCCCCTCTCGTCGCTTGAGGAAAGCGATGAGCTTGACCATGGCGAAACCCTAAGCCTCTTCGGCGGCGAGGGCTGCCGCTTCCCCCTCCTCCACTGCGCTCGACGTGGGGCGGCCACGAGGGAAGATGAGGAAACCCAGCACCAGCGCGAGCAGGGCGAAGGCGGCGGCCACGATCTCGGCGATCGTGATGCCCAGGCGGAAGCCCTCGTCGGCGGCGTCGAGCACCTCCTGCTCGTAGGCGGGGCTGTCGTCGGGGAGGAGCCGGCCCGGGCCCATGAGCCCGATGGCGGCGTGGGGGTTGGCGTCGGCCACGATCGTGTCCACCAGCTCCTGGCGATCCTGGTCGTCGGGCACCACGCTGCTGAGGTCGGCCGGGAGGGTGATGGCCAGCACCGCTGCCAGGACGCTGCCCATGATGGCGTAGCCGGCCGTGGAGCCCAGGGCTCGCTGGGCGCTCATGATCCCCGAGGCCATCCCGGCGCGGTCGTCGGGCACCGAGCTCATCGCCACGTTCGTGGCGGGGGCGATGGCTAGGCCGCCCGATGCCCCGACCAGTGCGAGGCCCACCAGCAGCACGGGCAGGTTGCCGATGCCGAAGGCGATGACCACCGCCCCCACCACCGCGCAGGTGGTCCCTATGAGCGTGGGGCGGCGGCCGCCGATGCGTGCGGCCACCCGACCGGCGATGGGGGCGAGCACCACGGTGGGGATCGTGGCGGCGAGCATCAGGAAGCCCGTGACCAGGGCCGAGTAGCCCTGCACGTTCTGGAAGTACTGGGTGACCACCAGGAACATCCCGTAGACGCCGAACAGCACGCCGAAGATCGTGACTATCGCCGCCGTGTAGACGCTGTCGGCGAACACCCTCACGTCCATCATGGGTTGGCGCGCCCTCAGCTCGGCCAGCACGAAGACCACCACGATCACAACCGAGCCGGTCAGCAAACCCAGGATCTCCGGGGAGGCCCAGCCCGCCTGGGGTCCCTGGATGAGGGCATAGGTCAACGCGCCGATGCCGGCGATGAACAGCACCTGGCCCAGCCAGTCGAAGCCCCGGTCGGTGGGGTCACGCGACTCGGCGACGAAGGCACGCACGAGCACGAGGCTGATGGCCGCCACCACCACGTTGACGGCGAAGATCGAGCGCCAGCCCACCGAGTCGGTGAGGATGCCCCCGAGGGTCGGGCCGATGGCGAGGCCCACCGCGGCCACACCCGTCCAGGCGCCGATGGCTCGGGCCTTGCGAGCGGGGTCGGGGAAGGCTGCGCTCACGAGCGCGAGGGAGGTGACGTTGAGGATCGCGGCGCCGATTCCCTGGAGGGCCCGTGCAGCGCTGAGCGTCTCCAGCGACGGTGCGAGCCCGCAGAGGGCCGAGCCCAGTGCGAACACCACGATCCCGATGAGGAACACCCTCCGGCGACCGAAGCGGTCGGCGGCTGACGCCGACGACATCATGAACATCGCCATCGTGAGCGTGTAGGCGGCCACCACCCACTGCAGCGAGCCCTCGCCGCCCCCGAAGTCGGCCTGGATGTCGGGCAGGGCGACGTTCACGATCGTGGCGTCCACGAAGATCATGAACAGCCCCAGGCCCGTCGCGACGAGCGTCATCGTCTGGCGCCCTGGACGAACCTCCGTGGTCTCCATCAGGTCGGCGAGCCTACGTGCATCAACGCTGCGGAGCAGCTGCACCGATGGAACCCGATCCGCAAGATGCTTCCGAGGACCTCGCCCAAGGACTCGGTCCTGGGCGATGGCGACGCCTGCGGAGCCATCGCGAGTGTCAAGTGTTCATGAACGTTCCGGCGTTGACGGGGAGGCTCTGGCCGGTGACCGCCCGGCTGAGGGGCGACGCCAGGAACACCACCGCGCCGGCGATCTCCTCGGAGCTGGGTATGTAGCCGAGGCACGAGGGCTCGGTGACCTTGGCGTACGACTCCTCGAAGGAGATGCCGGCCTGCTCGCCGAGGTGCCCGATGTACCACTCCACCTTGGGGCTCCAGATGTAGCCGGGGTGCACGCCGTTCACCCTCACCCCGTCGCGGCCCAGCTCGCGCGCCAGCGTCCTGGTGGCGCTGGCGAGGGCGGCCTTGGAGGCTGCGTAGGCCCCGAAGGCCGGCTCCACCTGCTGCACCGACATGGTGTTGATCATCACCACGTGGCTCTCCTCCTGCTCCTTCAGGAAGGGCAGGGAAGCCCGAGTCAGCTGGAGGGCGCCGAACAGGTTCACCTCGATGGTCGACCGCCAGTCGTCCAGGTCGGAGCTCTCCACGGTGGCGAAGTTCCCGTCGGAGAAGGCGTTGTTGACCAGGATGTCGACCCTGCCCATCTCCTCGTTGGCCGTGCGCGCCACGCGCTCGCAGTCGTCCACCTTGGTGATGTCGGCGGTCACCCCCAGGGCGCGCCGGCCGAGCTCGGCGATCTGGGGAGCCACGCGCTCTAGGTACTTGTCGCGCCTCGCGACCATCACCACATCGGCACCGTGGCGAGCCAGGGCGAGGCTGATGTCGCGCCCCATCCCGGGCCCGAGGCCCGACACGATCGCAATCTTCCCCTCCAGCAGGTTCGAGCCCAGCTGACCGCTCCAGGTCTCCTGGCCCATCACGCCCCCTTCTTCGAGAACCCTGTCGCGGGCCCTAGTCGTTGAGCAGGGGCCCTACCTCGGCCCCGAAGCGCTCGATCTGATCGCACAGCTCGCCCGCCGAGCGCGAGCGGAAACGTACCTGGATCTGGTTGGCCCCGAGGGTTGCGTAGCCCCTGAAGCGCTCGGCTATGGGCCCGGCTTCTCCCGTGAGACACCACTCGCCCACGTCGAAGCCCGGCTCGCCCAGGTAGACGAGCTCGGTGAGCAACCCGATGTCGATGGGATCGTCGCCCCGGGTGGCGGCACGGTGATCCTTCACGAACTGGATCCCGCGCTTCATGCCCATCTCCGGGCGACCCTGCGGCAACCACCCGTCGCCACGCTCGGCGGCGCGGCGCATGGCCGCCTTCGACGAGCCACCCACCCAGATGGGCGGGCCGCCGGGGCGCGCCGGCCGTGGTCGCTGGCCCGCATCGCCGAAGTCCCAGCGCTCGCCCTGGTGCTCCGGGTACTCCGAGCCGAACGCGGCCCGCACCGCGTCGATGCTCTCGTCGAGGGTCCGGCCCCGGCCCTCGAAGTCGACGCCCAGCAGGGCGAACTCGTCGGCCACGTGGCCTGCACCCACCCCGAGCACCGCCCGGCCCCCCGAGAGGGCATCGAGGGTCATGAACCCCTTGGCCGCCACGAGCGGGTGCCTGTAGGGCAGCACGTACACGTGGCTGAGCAGGTTGGTTCGCTCGGTGATGCCGGCGAGGTAGCCGAGGGTCGTGAGCGTGTCCCACCACTCCGTGCCCATCACCTCGTCGTGGGGACGGGGGATGGCGACGTGATCGCACACGCCCACGTAGAAGAAGCCCGCTCGGTCGCACGCCCGGGCGATGGCCGCCAGCTCGCCGACCCCGCAGCCCGCCTCCCACTGCTCTGCATAGCGGGTGCTCTGCGACTGGATGGGCAGCTGGATCCCGTACTCGAGCCGACCGGGAGGGATGATGGCCGCCATGGCTGGGCACTCTAGAACGTGTTCTCGTTCTTGTCGTCAGCCGTGAAGGCCGGGCAGGGCTGGGTTCAGAGGCCCCCGGGCGGCTTCTGACCGGTAACCGTGGTGAAGACGATCCTGGTCATGCTCCGCTCCACCGACTGGGTGCGGATGCCCCAGAACTCGAAGCCGTAGCGATGGGCGGCGGTGTGCGCCAGCATGGCCACCAGCACACCGGCCGTGGCCATGGGGTCGAGGTCGGCGGGGTGGCGCCCGGCCTTGGTCGTCTCGTCGATCACCTCAGAGAGCGCCACGGTGAGCTCGTTGAGCATCGAGATGCGGATCTTCTGGAAGCGCATGTCGCCTTCGTGGGTGGCCAGGTCGACCACGCGCAGCACGGCCCTGTCGCGCTCCCACAGATCCATCACGGCGTCCACCAGCCGGGCCGCGCTCTCGTACGCCGCGGAACCCCTCCAAGCGCTGGAGCGCACAATGCTCGAGAGCTTCTCGCCACCCTCCTGCGATATGCCCTCGGCCAGCACCAAGATGGCCGCCTCGACGTCGCCGAAGTACTGGTAGAAGGTGGCGGGCGACGTGCCGGCCGCCCTGGCGATGTCGACCACCTTCAGCTCGCGGTACGAGCTGGTGCGCAGCATCTGCGCCGTCTCCTCCAGCAGCCTCTGGCGCGTGGCCAGGCCTCGCCGGCCGGGCACCCGCCCGTCGGCGGCCTTGGGCCCACCCTGGTCGGGGCCCTCGCCTTCCTCACCTCCGACCAGCTTCAACGCCGACATGCCCGAGACGCTACCCACTGGTCCCCCGCACGGGCGCCCCAGCGGGCCTCCCCTGGTGCGCTACGCGCTGTGGGCGCTCCAGGCGGCGAGCACCTCGGCGGTGGTGGGGAGCGTGGCCACCAGCGAGAGGGTGTTGTCGAGCACGGCCTTTGCGTACTCCACCGGGAACCCCGCTATGGCGTCACGGGGTATCACCAGCTGGTAGCCGGCGTTCACCGCGTCGAAGGCCAGATCGAGCATCCCCACGTTGGCCGACACCCCCACGGCCACGATCGTGGTCACGCCCATGTTGCGCAGCACGGGGTCGAGGTCGGTGCCACCCATGGGTCCCAGGCCGTGGTAGCGGCTGAGTAGGAGGTCGCCGTCGGCCACGCCGATCTCGGGGATCACCTCGACGGCCTCGGACCCGGGCAGGAGGGGGACCGGCGTCTTGAGCATCCCGGCGAAGAGCCGGGCGTTGCTGTTGGAGCCCAGGCCGTCGGCCCGGCGCTGCGCCACGCAGTGCACCACGGGCACGCCGGCCTGCCTGGCGGCGTTGGCGACCGCCGCTGCGTTGGGGATCATCTCGACGCGCGCTATCTCCGCCAGCTGCGGGAGGGCGGGCCGTGCCCCGATCACCCCGTTCTGGCACTCCTGGGTGACGAGAGCCGTGTGCGAGGGGTCGATCAGCTGGGCGAGGTCGATTGCCACGGGGGCTCCTTCGATCGCTGGGGTGGAGGCTGAGGTTGGCGCTTCAGGATGCCGCGTTCAAGCGTGGCATCACCGCGCTGGCGAACAGCTCCAGGCCCGGCCAGGCCAGCTCCGGCGGGACGCCACCGCACAGCGGGTGCAGCACGATCGCCCCGAGGGGGCCGAGGTCGCCGGCCAGGCGCACGCACTCGTCGGGCGTGAGGATCGTGTACACACCCTCCTCCCTCAGCGCCTCCACCGAGTCGGCCTCCGAGGCCACCAGCGAGCGCTGGTCGGGGCCCTGCCAGCTCTTGTAGACCATCGCGTCGTGCAGGTAGTAGGGCCCGAGCTCGGCCCAGGCCTTGTCGGGGTCCTCCGCCACGGTCACCATGCCCGGCTGGGTGGCGGTGGGCATGAGCACCATGCCGGGGTCGTGGCCCAGCCTCTCGCACTCGGCGTTGTAGAGCGCCACCAGCTCGTCGTCGCCCACCGGGGGCATGAAGCCCAGCTGGAAGCGGGCTGCGCGCTCTGCCGCCTTGGGCCCCGATCCGCCCACGAACACCAGGGGATGCGGTTGCTGGACCGGGCGGGGGGTCACCCGGATGGTCTCGCCCCTGTACTCGAAGGGCTCCCCGGTCCAGGCCTTGATCATCACGTCGAGGCACTCGTCCATGCGCCTGCCCCGCCGCTTCCACTCCCGGTCGAACATCACGTACTCCTCGGGGCGGTAGCCGAGGCCGGCGACGATGGAGATGCGCCCTCCGCTCACCTGGTCGACCACGGCGATGTCCTCCGCCAGCCTCACAGGGTCGTGCAGCGGCACGAGCAGCGCCGAGATGTTCATGGGTATGCGCTTGGTGGCCGCCCCCATGGCGCCCGCCATCACCAGCGGCGACGAGAGGTAGCCGTCCTCCGACCCGTGGTGCTCCGAGAGCACGAGCATGTCGAGGCCGGCCTCGTCGGCCCAGCGGCCCATCTCGAGGGCAGCTCCGTAGAGCTCGTGGATCTCCGCCGGGCCCCTGCCCGGCGCCCTCATGTCGAACCGGATCACCGACATCGGCATCGCTCGCACCTCCCGCTGGTCGCGTACGAGAACACGTTCTAGTCCGTGGGGGCCGGGCGGGCCACCGGAGGTTTCCCCCGCCACCCTGCGAAGGGTTTCGATGGCCCAGAGGCCTGCGATAGACAGTGGCCATGCCAGAAGCCGTCATCGTCGCCACCGCCCGCACACCCATCGGCCGAGCCGTGAAGGGCTCCCTCGTGAACGCCCGGCCCGACGACATGGCCGCCTTCATCGTGGCCGACGTGCTCGGGAAGGTCCCTGCCCTCGACCCCGCCCTGGTGGAGGACCTGCTGCTGGGCAACGCCCAGCCCGCCGGCGAGGCCGGCTACAACATGGGCCGCGTGGTGGCCCTGCTGGCGGGCCTTACCGACTGCCCCGGCACGACGGTCAACCGCTACTGCTCGTCTTCGCTGCAGACCATCCGGATGGCGGCGCACGCCATCAAGGCC
>CAYNQN010000017.1:0-277 GCA_964399375.1 uncultured Rhabdothermincola sp.
GCCCACCAGCGACGACACCCAGATGCCCCAGCCGGTCGTGAGGTAGACGACCGCTGTGAGCGCTGTTCCCACGCCCAGCCCGATGGCCCCCACGATGCGCCGGCCCCGCACGTCGGCCAGCCGGCCACCCACCACGATGCCCGCCCCGGCGGGTGTGTTGGTGAGGATGGTGAACAGCGTGAGCTGAACAGCGCTGAACCCCCTCTCGGTGCGCAGGTGCTCGTTGAGGAAGCCGGCAGCGGGGGCCACGAAGAGCTCGAGGCAGAAGGCCGACACG
>CAYNQN010000017.1:287-23015 GCA_964399375.1 uncultured Rhabdothermincola sp.
CGAACTCGGCGAGCACGAGGCTCCGCCCGGCGCTACCCAGGCGCTGGCGCAGCCCGGGATCGCGCAGCAGCAGCTCCAGCGCCGCCGCCAGTGCCGCGGGATCGTCCGGTGGCACGAGGCTGCCGTTGATGCCGTTGGCGACGATCTCGGGTATGGCCGAGATGGCGGTCGACACGCACAGCAGCACGAGCCGCGAGCGCAGAGCGCCGCCGCGAGCGCGGCCGGCGCGCGGAGTGCCCTGGCCGTCGTTCGCCGATCGTGCCGAGCTCGCCGGACCTCGGTTCTGCAGGAACCGGCGGGTCTCGGGGAGGCGCTTGGCGATGATGGCGAGCGGCCACAGGGCGGCGAGGGGAACGGCGAACAGGACCCGCCAGGCCCCGGCGCCCAGGCCTGCGATGGGCAGGAGCATCACGGCCAGCCCGGCCCCTAGCGCGGCAGCCATCACCAGCACCGAGATGGCGTAGGCCCGCGCCCTTGCGGGCGTCTCCTCCACCGCCACGATGGCGACCAGGATCGCCAGTGCCATCGAGCATGCGCGGGCGATGGTCTGGGCGGCTCCCAGCCACACCATGTCGGGCGCCAACGCACCGGCCGCCGTGGCCACGCAGCCCAGGGTGGCGGTGGCCAGCAGCATCCCTCGACGCCCCCGGCGGTCGGCCAGGGCCACGAGCCCCAGGGAGGCGAGCGCCCCGACCCTCACAAGGCCCTGAAGCCAGCCCAGCTCGCTGTCGGAGGCGCCGAAGTCCTCGCCGAAGAAGGTGTTGGTCTGCGTGAGAAGCGTGCCCATGTAGCCGCCGAAGAGGCCGAGCAGGCCGAGCAGGCCGAGCACGGTGGAGGCCCTGGCGTCGAGGCGGGCGGGGGGTGCCCACCACGGCGGGCTCGTCCGGCCCGGCCGCCGGTACCTCAGCGAGAGGACCATCAGGGGCGTGAAGAGCAGCGACCAGAACGGGACGGCCAGCGAGAAGTCGACCCGCTCAACGACCTCTCGTCGCCCGCTGTCGTCTTCCGGAGAGACGGCCACCGTGCGCTCCCAGTGGCGGAAGGGTCCCTCGGCCAGGTCGAAGTGGAGGATCTGGCCGGCCCCCGGTGCGTCGCCCGGCTCGGAAGCGGGATCCGGGCGCGCCTGCTCGGCCACGACGTCGTCGCGGGCCTTGCAGAAGGCGGCGAGCTGATCCGATGCCAGCGTGCGCCGGACCACGACCGTGGGCATCCATCGATCCTCTCACCTGCCATCCCGGCGGAAGCGACGTGGGACAGCGACGTGCTCGGCACCACGTGGGAGAATGCGCCCATGGATCGCATCCGGGTCCGCCGGGGCCCGCCGCTGGAGGGCACGGTGAGGATCGGGGGGGCCAAGAACTCCACCCTCAAGCTCATGGCGGCCACGGTCCTGGCCCAGGGCACGTACGTGCTGCGCAACGTGCCCGACATCCTCGACGTCGACTGGATGGGCGAGCTGCTCGCCAGGATGGGCATGACCGTCACCCGCCCCGCGCCCGGGGAGCTGTCGATCGAGCATCACCCGGGCCTTGTGCCCGAGGCCCCCTACGACCTGGTGGAGAGGATGAGGGCGTCGATCGTGGTGCTGGGGCCCCTCTTGGCGCGCTTCGGCGAGGCGCGCGTGGCGCTACCGGGGGGCGACGACTTCGGGCCCAGGCCCATCGACATGCACTTGCGCGGCCTGGAGCAGCTGGGAGCCGAGGTGCGCTTCGCGCACGGGTACGTGGAGGCACGGGCAGACCAGTTGGTGGGCACGCGTGTGCTGCTGGAGTTCGCGAGCGTGGGTGCCACGGAGAACGTCCTGATGGCGGCGGTGCTCGCCAAGGGGACGACCATCATCGACAACGCCGCCCGCGAGCCGGAGATCTCCGACCTGGCCGCCTTCCTCAACCGCATGGGGGCCCAGGTACTCGGGGCGGGGAGCTCGACCATCCACGTGGAGGGCGTGGAGGAGCTGAGCCCGGTCACCCACGAGGTGATCCCGGACCGCATCGAGGCCGCCACCTTCCTCGCCGCCCTCGGCGTGGCAGGCGGAGAGGTCACCTTCGAGGGAGCCCGCCTCGACCACATGGACATGCTGGTGTCGAAGCTGGGCGAGATGGGCATGCGCATCTCTCCCGACAGCGCAGGCCTCTGGGCCATGGCGCCGCGGCGCCTGCGCTCGGTCGACGTCTCGACTCTGCCGTACCCCGGCCTGGCCACCGACTACAAACCGCTCCTGGTGGCGCTGCTGACCACTGCCGACGGCGTCGGCATCGTCACCGAGAACCTCTTCGCCGGGCGCTTCCGGTACATCGACGAGCTGGTGCGCATGGGGGCCGACATCCGCACCGAGGGTCACCACGCGGTGGTGAGGGGCCAGGAGAGGCTCTCGGGTGCGCCCGTGCGCGCCCCCGACATCCGTGCGGGTGCGGCCCTGGTGATCGCAGCCCTCGGAGCGGAGGGCGAGACGGTCGTGTCCGACGCTCACCACCTCGCCCGTGGTTACGAGCGCTTCACCACCAAGCTCTCTGGCCTCGGGGCCGACGTGAGCGAGGCGTGAGGCATGACCGACCTCGGGGTTGGCAACGCGGCCGACTCAGGGCACTCTGGTGGGGTGGCTATCGACCGTGGGCAGCTTGAGAAGGTCATAGAGGTGATCCGGCCGGCCATCCAGGCCGACGGTGGCGACATCTCCCTTCGCGATGTCGACGAGGCGGCCGGCGTGGTGAGCATCGAGCTCATGGGCGCCTGCACGACGTGCACGGCAGCGTCGGTCACCATCAAGGCCGGCGTCGAGCGCATCCTGCGCGACCGCGTGCCCGGCGTCACCGAGGTCATCGATGTGAACGACCTCGGCGCCGAAGACCCCATGAGCGAGTCGGCAGTCTCCCTCTAGCCGCTCCTCATCTCGTGGGCGATCCGGTCACCGATCCCGGCACGTTGGCCGAGGCGGCCCGCCGGGGAGACCGCGTTGCCCTCGCCAAGCTCCTCACCTGGGTCGAGCGTGGACCAAGCCCCGACGCCGACGCCGGTATCGGTGCCGATGGAGCTGCGAGCTGGCCCGGAGCGATCGAGGACGTCCTGGGCCCTTTCACGGGCGGGGCTCGCACCGTCGGCATCACCGGTGCACCGGGCGCGGGCAAGTCGACCCTCACCAGCGCGCTGGTGGCCGTGGCCCGCGAGCGCGGCGAGCGGGTGGCCGTGCTGGCCGTGGATCCCTCGTCGCCTCGCACCGGGGGAGCGATCCTGGGCGATCGGGTGCGCATGGGCAGCCACACCCTCGACCCCGACGTGTTCATACGCTCGATGGCCACGAGGGGCAGCTTCGGGGGCCTGGCCAAGGCCACGCCCGACGCGGTGAGGGTGCTGGACGCGGTGGGCTACTCGTGCATCGTCATCGAGACTGTGGGCGTGGGTCAGGTGGAGGTGGACGTGGCGGCCACCGCCGCCACCACCGTGGTGGTGGTGAACCCCGGTTGGGGTGACTCGGTGCAGGTGGCCAAGGCGGGCCTCATGGAGGTGGCCGACGTGTTCGTGGTGAACAAGGCCGACCGCCCCGGTGCCGACGAGGCCCGGCGCGACCTCGATCGGCTCGTGGGGACACCATCAGGCTGGCGGCCGCCGGTGCTCGCCACGGTCGCCACCACCGGCGAGGGTGTGCCCGAGCTCTGGGACGCCATCACCGAGCACGGCAGGCACCCGAGGCCGAGCCGGTAGGCGAGGCCGGGGCCCGAGCGGCCCGCCTGCGGAGCAGGCATGAGCGGGGAGCACCAGCTAGGGGTCTGCGCCTGTTCGCGCAGGCACCTAGCTTTGAGCTCATGACTGAATCCCTCCTCGTCCGACTCGAGCGCCACGACAACGGCGTCGCCGTGGTCCGGCTGGACAACGGGAAGGTCAACTCGTTGTCCACCGGCTTGCTGCGCCAGCTGACCGACCTGATCGACGAGCTGGTGGGCGACCTGCCGGGGGCACTGGTGGTGACCGGCAGCGAGCGGATGTTCTCCGCCGGTGCCGACGTCGGCGAGCTGGCCGGCCCCGAGGCTGCGGGTGCCGTGACCGCCGCCTTCCACACGGCGCTCGATGCCCTGGCCGGCTTCCCCAGGGCGACGGTGGCCGCCATATCGGGCTACGCCCTGGGCGGCGGGTGTGAGCTGGCCCTCGCTTGCGACTTCCGCGTGGTTGCGGAGACGGCCCGCCTGGGCCTCCCCGAGATCCTCCTCGGGATCATCCCCGGCGGTGGTGGCACCCAGAGGCTGGCCAGGCTGGTGGGCCCGGCGCGGGCCAAGGACCTCATCTTCACGGGACGGCAGGTGCGCGCCGCCGAGGCCCTCGAGATGGGCCTCGTGGACGAGGTGGTGCCGCCCACCGGCGTGCTCGACCGGGCCATGGACAAGGCTGCGCAGCTCGCCAGCGGGCCCCTGGCGGCCCAGGAGCTTGCCAAGCAGGCCATCGACAAGGGCCTTGACGGCCCCCTTCCCGAGGGCCTGGCCCTGGAGCGCCGGCTGTTCGTGGAGGTGTTCGGCACGCACGACAGCCGCACCGGGATCGCCAGCTTCCTTGCAGAGGGCCCTGGCAAGGCGCGGTTCGCCGGGAGATGACGGCAGCCTGGATCCGGCAGGGGAGCAAGCCGGTCGCGACCATCGGGCTCATAGCGGCCAACCTCGGCTTCTTCGTGGTCGACCTGGCCACCTCGGAGGGGTCAAGCCTCTTCTCCCGCGGCAGCGGCGATCTCAGCCGCTGGGGGCTGCTGCTAGGGCTCGGCACCTTCGACGGCCACGTGGCCTCCGGGGTGGCGGCAGGGGAGTGGTGGCGGATCGTGACGGGGGGCTTCCTCCACGCCGGCCTGCTGCACCTGGCGATGAACATGGCCGTGCTCTGGCTCCTGGGCTCGCAGCTGGAGCCCAGGCTCGGGAGCGCACGGTTCCTCGGCCTGTACTTCACCAGCCTGCTGGCCGGGGCCTTCGGCGTGCTGCTGGTGTCGCCCACGGCAGCCACCGTGGGGGCTTCCGGGGCCGTGTTCGGCCTCATGGGCGCCGCCTTCGCCGCCCAGCGGGCCTGGGGGATCGACCCGTGGCGGTCGGGGATCGGCGGGCTCATATTGGTGAACGTGCTCTTCACCTTCGCCGTCCCCGGCATCTCGATCGGCGGCCACCTCGGGGGCCTGGTGGGGGGCCTGGTGGTCGGGTACCTCATCTTCCAGCTGGAGAGGGTCACCACCTCGGCGGTGCCTGCTGTGGTGGCGTGCGTGGTGGTGGGCGCCGTTCTCTGGATGGGATGCATCTGGGCCGCCGACCAGTGGCGCGACCCGGTGCTGGGCTTCTTGGACTTCGGCCGCTGATAGTCCGTCACGCTCCCCGCTCCTAGCCTGGGGGCGTGAACGGAATCTCCGGCAACGGCCGGACCCCGCTGCCCCTAGCAGCCCCCGATGCCCTCGGCTACCTCGACCACGCGGCCAGCACCCCCGTGCGGCCCGAGGTGGTCGAGGCCATGCTCCCGTTCCTCACCGAGAGCTTCGCCAACCCCTCGGGCGCCCACCTCCTCGCTAGGAAGGCGCGGCGAGCGGTTGACGGAGCACGAGAGGAGCTGGCCGACCTCATCGGCGCCAAGCCCGGTGAGGTCGTCTTCACCAGCGGCGGCACCGAGGCCGACAACATGGCGGTGCTGGGCGTCCACGACCTCCGAGGGGGAGCGCTCGCCTGCTCGGCGGTGGAGCACCACGCTGTGCTCGACCCGGTGCTCTCGCGGGGAGGCCGCCTCGCACCGGTGGGTGCCGGCGGCGTGGTGGACCTCGACGCGCTCGGAGAGATCCTGAGAGAGGCCGGCACGCGGGGCGAGGGGGTGGCGCTGGTGGCCGTCATGCTCGTGAACAACGAGGTGGGGACCATCCAGCCGATCGACGAGGTCGCCGCCGTGGTGGGGGAGGCCGGCGACGCGGTGCTCCACGTGGACGCCGTGCAGGCGCTCAACTGGTTGGACATCTCTACGGCTGGCGCCGGCGCCGACCTGCTCGCTCTCAGCGCGCACAAGCTGGGCGGGCCCAAGGGTGTCGGTGCGCTCGTCTTGCGGGAGGGAACCCGGCTCGCACCCCGCCAGCTGGGCGGTGGTCAGGAGCGCGAGCGCCGCAGCGGCACCCAGAACGTGGCCGGTGCGGTGGGGATGGCCGTTGCGGCCAGGCTGGCGGTGCAGGGCCGGGAGGCCAGGGTGCGGGAGATGACACGGTTGCGGGCGCGCCTGGCCGACGGCCTGGTCGCTTCGGTGCCCGGCCTGGTGGAGACCGTCCCCCACCGGCAGCTGACGGTGCCGGGGATCTGTCATGTGTGCATAGAGGGGGTCGACAGCGAGGCGCTGCTGCTGCTCCTGGAGGGCGAGGGCGTGTACGCCTCGGCCGCCTCGTCGTGCTCCAGCGGGGCCATGGAGCCCTCGCACGTGCTGGCTGCCATGGATGTGGCTCCCGAGCGGTCGTCGGGGTCGCTCAGGCTCTCTCTGGGATGGACCAGCACCGACGCCGACGTCGACCTGGCCCTGGCGGCCGTGCCGCCGGCTGTCGAGCGGCTCAGGTCGCACTCACTCGGGGGCAAGCCGGCATGAGGGTGTTGGTCGGCATGTCGGGCGGCGTCGATTCGTCGGTGGCTGCGGGCCTGCTCGTCGAGGAGGGCCACGAGGTCACCGGGGTCACGCTCAAGCTCTGGGGTGGCGAGTCCGACAGCGGGTGCTGTTCGGTGTCGGACGTGGAGGACGCCCGCTGGGCGGCAGATCAGCTGGGCATCGAGCACGTGGTCTTCAACTTCGGCGACGACTTCGTGCGCGACGTGGTGGACCCCTACGTCGCTGCCCACGCTGCGGGCGCCACGCCCAACCCGTGCATCGAGTGCAACCGCAGCATCAAGTTCGACCGGCTGGTCCGGCGGGCCGAGGCCCTCGGGTTCGACGCCGTGGCCACCGGCCACCACGCCAGGGTGGCCCGCGACGGCGCGGGGCGCTGCTGGGTTTCGCGCGGCGCCGACGCGAGGAAGGACCAGAGCTACGTGCTCTACGTGGTGCCAGGCCACGTGCTCGCCAGGGTGCTGCTGCCGGTGGGGCGCCTCACCAAGGCCGAGGTGCGCGCCGAGGCCGACCGCATGGGCCTGCGCACCGCCACCAAGCCCGACAGCCAGGACGTCTGCTTCATCACGTCCACAGCGGGGCGAGCGGGGTTCCTGGAGGGCCGGCTCCCCCTGCACACCGGCCGGCTGGTCGACCGCTCCGGGGAGGTCGTCGGCCAGGTGGCCCAGGTCGAGCTGGTGACGGTGGGCCAGCGCCGTGGCCTGGACGTGGCCCTCGACGGCCGGCCGCGCTACGCGCTCGACGTGGACGTCGCCGAGCGGGTGGTCACCGTGGGCACCGGCGAGGAGATGATGGTCGAGGGCGAGGTGCTGGAGGACGTGGTGTGGGCCCACGAGCCGCACAACGGAGCCGTGCTCGCCCAGGCCAGCGCGCACGGTGAGCCACGCCGTGCCGATGTGGAGCCGTTGGGCCCTGCGCGGGTGGCCCTGCGCTGGCACGAGCCGCAGCGGCGCGTGGCGCCGGGCCAGAGCGTCGCCCTCTACTCGGGGTCGACGGTCGTGGGGGGTGGCACCGTGGGGGCGCGCGCAGGAGGGGCACGCCCGCGGTCGGCGTAGTCTGGGGGTGCCGAGCCTCTCTTCTGGGTGGGTGGCAAGATGTGCCGATCGGACCACGGGAGGATTGCATGAGCCCCGGTTTGGGGAGGCTGCCCGTTCGCGCTCGCGCCAGGGTTGCCGCGCTGCTCGTCACAGCGCTCCTGGCCGTTCCGGTGCTGGGTGCTTCACCGGCCGCCGCAGCAGGTGCCCAGGGCCCGGTGGCGCCTCAGGCAACGTCCCCCGACGACTGGCTGGGAGAGCTGAACCTGCTGCGTGCCATCGGTGGGCTCTGGCCCGTCACCGAGGTTGCCCAGTGGAGCAACGCTGACGTGGCCCACTCGAGGTGGATGGTCTACAACGACATCATCATGCACGGCGAGACGCCGGGCACCGAGTGGTACAGCCCCGAGGGCGCCATGGCAGGGCAGAGGTCGAACCTCATCCTCAGCACCGACTTGTACACCAACGTCGAGGCCGTGCAGTCGTGGATGACGGTCCCGTTCCACGGTGTGGCGCTGATCGATCCCAAGCTCACCAGGTCGGGCTTCGGCGCCTTCTACGACGGTGGCGACGGGCTGTTCCGCTACGGAGCGGCCATGGACGTCGGTTCCGACCTGTTCGCAGAGGTCCCCCGGCCGGCCGTGTCCTACCCGATCGTCTGGCCCACCACGGGCTCGGTGGTGCACCTCACGTCCTACGGGGGCAACGAGAGCCCCAACCCGCTCACGCACCCCGGGTGCGACACCTTCGCGGGCCCGGTGGGCCTGCCCCTCTACGCCCTGTTCTCTGCGGGGGTCATGGGTACCTCCTCGGTGTCGCTGGTGCCCACCTCCGGTGGAGGTCCCCTGGACCTGTGCTGGTTCGACGGCAACACATATGAGAACCCGACGCTTCACGACGGGCAACGCGCCGAGCAGAACCTGGGTCGGCAGGTCCTCGGAAGCCGGAACGCGGTCGTAGCCCTTCCGCGCCACCCCCTCGAGGTGGGCCAGCAGTACACCTTCACGGTGGTCCGGGGCGGCGTCACGGCGACCAGCACGTTCACCGTCGAGGCCGAGGGCGTGGGGGGCCACGTCCAGGAGTTCTTCGACGTGGCCTTCGACCACGCCTTCTACGACGAGATCGCCTGGATGAACGACACCGGGATCTCCACGGGCTACGACAACGGCACCTACCAGCCGAGCGCCACGCTCACGCGGATGGCGCTCAGCGCCTTCCTCTACCGCTTCGCCGGCTCGCCCAACGGCGAACATCCCGAGTGCAACTCCCCGCCGTTCAACGACGTGCCGGTGGATCACCCCTTCTGCGGTGAGATCGCCTGGATGAACGACACCGGGATCTCGAACGGGTACGGCGACGGCACCTACCAGCCGAGTGGCGGTCTGACCCGCCAGGCCATGAGCGCATTCCTCTACCGCGTCGCAGGATCGCCTCTGGGCGCCCACCCCACGTGCGATGCAGGGCCGCCGTTCAACGACGTGCCCGTGGGTCACCCCTTCTGCGGTGAGATCGCCTGGATGCGCGACAACGCGATCTCCGAGGGCTACGCCGGTGGCCTCTACCAGCCCGACGCTGTGCTCACCCGCATGGCCATGAGCGCCTTCCTCTTCCGCCTCGACGCCCTGCTCCACTGACCTCTGCCCCCTCGGCGGCGGTCACGGCGGGCTGGTCAGCCGGGCCTCCGAGCGAGCCGTCAACCGACGGGGAAGCCCCTGGCAGCAGCTTCGGCCAGGACCTTGCCGGGGCGGCTTGGGCTGAGCATCAACCCGGAGGCTTGCAGCGCCTCGGGAGGCCGGGAGCGCCGCTTGCCGGCGAGGGCCACCGGTTGGGCCTCGCCCAGCTGCACCACCACCGACATCCCGGCGGACCCCGCCCGGATGTCGACGATGCCCTCGGAGCCGGCTCCCGGCCCCTTGCCTGCCCCTGGTCCCGCTCCCATGTGCGCGACCAGCTGGCGCGGGACGAGCACGGGGTCGGCCAGCGTGGTTGGGTCGACCACCACGAAGCCCGCCGGCACGAACACGACGCAGCGGCGAGCCAGCGAGTGCAGGGCCCTCACGGCTACGAAGGCCACGGGCCATCCCACCGCGGTCAGGGCCAAACCAAGCCACCAGCGCTGCGATGCCACCAGGAGCGGGCCGGCCACCGCTCCCGCAACGGCCAGGGCCCAGGCCGCCTCGACGGGTCCCAGCAGCAGCGGTCCTGGGGGCCGCAGGCCGAAGCGCCTCTCGTCGCCGTATGAGGCGCCGTCGATGAAGCGGTCGCCGACGCCCGGAGACAGCGAGGCCACGGCCACGATCGCGCCGATGCCCAGGCACAGCACGTCGCGCCAACCCGGCGACGGCGTGGACAGCGCTGCCCACACCCCTGCGGGCACCAAGGCGGGCATCACGACTCGCACCGCCGTGAGCGTCGCCGGGCGGGGCAGGAGGGCTGCGAGCAGGGTGAGGGCCCACGCCGCCCAGAGCACCACGGAGACCGCCAGAGCGAAGGACTGCTCGGTCGGTTCCAGCGCAGCAGCCAGGGCCGGGCCGGCCACGACGGGTACGGCAGCCCACAAGATCGCCAAGCCATGAGCTGCCAAGAACGAGCCCAACCTGCCCAGGTCCATCCGGGGAGATTTGCTCACGTGGCACACCGCTGGCTATTCAGGGACATCGAAGAAAAGCCCACCGTCGATGATCGGGTGGTGCAACTCCCGCCGGGCGTGGTCACCGGCATAGGGAGCCTTCCCCACTGCGATCCCTCCGAAGCCGTCGAGTTCGTCCTTCGGCACGCCCCCCGGCTTCCGTTCGCCCCGAGCCTCCCCGCCCGCTCCCGCAGGGAGGGGATGATCGCTCAGGCGGCCAGCGGGATCGCCGGCGTGGCGGTCTCCGACGACGGCTCGCTGGCCATCGAGCACTCGGAGATCGACCCTGAGGCTCCCCTCGATCCGGGGTTCGACGGCGACGCCTTCGTGGGCCTCAGGGCGTTCCTCTCCGCCGTGGGCGACAACACGGGGCCGCTAAAGGTCTCGCTGACGGGGCCCGTGACGCTCGGCGTCGCCCTGCACGGGGCCGGCATAGACGCGCCCCTCGCCTTCCGGATCGCCGGAGCCGCCGTGAGCGACAGGGCCGCCGCCCTGGCCGACCTCGTGGCGAGGAGGGTCCCCCAGGCCGACATAGTCACCTTCCTCGACGAGCCGTCGCTCGCCTGGGTGACGGGTCGCGACTTCCCCATCGATCCCGTGGGCGCCGTCGACCTGGTCTCGGGCGCGCTGGCGTCGGTGGAGACGAGGGCGACCACGGGCCTGCACTGCTGCGGGCAGGCCGACTGGCGCCTGGTGCTCCAGGCGGGGCCGCAGCTCCTCTCGGCGCCGGTGGACGGGGGGTTGGAACGCTCAGCAGGCGCCCTGGCCGACTTCCTCGACCGTGGCGGCTGGGTGGCGTGGGGAGCGGTCCCCACCGATCGCCCCCTCAGCACCGACATAGAGCGACCCTGGCGCCAGCTGGTGAGCTCGTGGAACGAGCTGGTGTCGGCAGGGTGCGATCCGGTAAGGCTCCGGGCGCAGTCGATGATCACCCCCGCCTGCGGGCTCGCCCAGCACGGCGTTCCGCAGGCCGAGGAGGTGATGACCATCGCCGGTCGTCTGGGTGCCCGGATCCAGGACGGGAGGATCGCCGGCCGTGAGCACCAGCCGACCTGACGGCAACCCCGGCGACCCCGGGTCACCGCTCGGCCCCGACGGTGTGGCCGGCCAGCAGGTCGAGCGAGACCCGGCCGCCCGCGTCGAGGAGCTGAGGAGTCAGATCAGGCGCCACGACCGCCTCTACTACGAGCTGGACGAGCCGGAGGTCCCCGACGCCGACTACGACCTGCTCGTCCGCGAGCTGCGGTCGTTGGAGACGGAGTTCCCCGACCTGCTGACCCTCGACTCACCCACCCAGCACGTCGGTGGGAAGGCGCTGCCCACCTTCGCCCCGGCCGTGCACCGAGTGCCGATGATGTCGCTGGACAACGTGTTCGACCTGGGAGAGCTGGACGCCTGGGGGGCGCGGCTGCACAGGCGGCTGGGTGCGCTCGACGACGACCCGCGCGTGGCGATGGTCTGCGAGCTGAAGATCGACGGCATCGCGCTCTCGGTGCTGTACGAGGACGGCGAGTTGGTGCAGGCGGCCACGCGTGGCGACGGCAAGGTGGGCGAGGACATCACGGCCAACGCCCGGGTGATCGACGCGATCCCCTCGTCGCTGGGGCCCGGGGCTCCCCGCGTGCTGGAGGTGAGGGGCGAGGTGTACATGCCCATCGCCGCCTTCGAGGAGCTGAACGCGGCGCAGGAGAGGGCGGGGCTGCGCTCGTACGTCAACCCGCGCAACACGGCCGCGGGGTCGCTGCGCCAGAAGGACCCTGCTGTGACGGCCGGCAGGGCGCTCTCGTTCTGGGCCTACCAGCTGGGTGAGCTGAAGGGCGGGCCCGACTTCACCACCCACCTGGAGACCCTGGAGTGGCTCCGGGAGCTGGGCTTCCCGGTCAACCCCGAGATCCGCCGCGTGAAGGGGATGCCCGAGGCCTACGAGATGTGCCGCCACTGGGAGGAGCGCCGCCACGACCTGCCCTACGAGATCGACGGGATGGTCCTCAAGGTCGACGAGCTGGCGCTGCGCCCGGAGCTGGGAAGCACCTCCAAGTCGCCCCGCTGGGCGGTTGCCTACAAGTTCCCACCGGAGGAGCGGACCACCCTGCTGAAGGAGATCATGGTCTCCATCGGCCGCACGGGCAGGGCCACCCCCTTCGCCGTGCTCGAGCCCGTGTTCGTGGGCGGCTCGACCGTGGGCCTCGCCACGCTGCACAACGAGGACCAGGTGCGCATCAAGGACGTCCGGCCGAACGACGTCGTCATCGTCCGCAAGGCGGGCGACGTGATACCCGAGGTCGTGGGGCCGGTCATATCCGATCGACCGCCAGCAGGGCTGCCCGAGTGGGTGTTCCCGCCCGACTGCCCGGTTTGCGGCACCACGCTGGTGCGCCTCGAGGGGGAGGCCGACAGGCGCTGCCCCAACGAGGCCTGCCCCGCCCGGGTGGCCGGGGCGATCGAGCACTTCGGCTCCCGGGGGGCGATGGACATAGAGGGCCTGGGCGAGCAGCGGGTGCGGCTCTTCCTCCAGCTCGGCCTGGTCCACGACATGGCCGACATCTACTTCCTCACCCCCGAGCGCTTCGAGGGCATGGAGGGGTTCGGCGATCTCTCGGTCTCCAACCTCCTCGCCGCCGTCGAGGCATCCAAGCAGAGGCCCCTGGCGAACCTGCTGGTCGGCTTGAACATCCGACACCTCGGCCCGGCAGGCGCCGAGGCCATCGCCAGGCACTTCGGTCATCTCGACGCCATAGCCGCTGCCTCCACCGAGGAGATCGCAGCCGTGGAGGGCATCGGGGGGATCATCGCTGCCAGCGTGCACGAGTGGTTCGAGGACGAGGCCAACAGGGCGCTGGTGGCCAAGCTGCGCGAGGCGGGGGTCAACTTCGAGGGTCCCGGTGCGCCCGACGTCCCCCAGACCCTCAAGGGCCTCTCGGTGGTGGTCACCGGGACCCTCGAGGGCTACAGCCGCGAGGACGCCGAGGAGCTGATCAAGGCCCACGGCGGCAGGGCGCCGAGCAGCGTCTCCAAGCGGACCACGGCGGTCGTCGTGGGTGAGGGGCCCGGTGCCTCCAAGCTCAACAAGGCGACCGAGCTGGGCATCCCGGTGCTCGACGAGGCGGCCTTCGAAGAGCTAGTCCGCACAGGCCAGCTCCCGGCCGGCTGACGCGCCGGCCCGCCGGGGCTGGCGCCTGTCCAGGTCAGGTTACGAGGGTGACCTCGGAGCCCCTTCGCACCGTCTGGCCCGCAGCCGGCGACGTGCGCTGCACGACGTTGACGGGGTTGCCCTGCACCCCGGCCACGGTGAGGCCCGAGCTGCTGAGACGGGTTGCCGCTTCCGAGATCGGCAGGCCGGACACGTCGGGCACCTGCACCATGGGCGGCCCGGTGGACACCACCACCACGACGCTCGAGCCCCGGGCGACCTGCTGGCCGGCCTGGGGGACTCGCAGCACGGTGCCCGCGGGGACGGTCTCGCTCGACTCTCCCTGCACCTCGGCCACCAGCTGCAGACCCTCGATCGCCCCCACGGCGGCGTCGCGGCTCCCGCCCGCCAGGTCGGTCGGTACCGTCCTCGGCGCGGGCCCAGCCGAGACCACCAGCCCCACGCCGGTGCCGGGGTAGAGCATCTCGGGGGTCCCTTCGGCCAGGGAGATCACCGAGCCGGCCGGGACCTGCTCGTCGAACGCCTCGGTGACCTCGCCCACCACCAGCTGGCCGGCCACAAGTGCCGCCTCGACCTCGGCGAGCGGCTTGCCCGCCAGGCCGGTGGGGACGGGAACGGGCGGTGGGCCCAGCGAGACCACGAGGGAGATGGTCGCCCCCTCGCGCAGCTGGGTTCCCGGGGCAGGGTCCTGCCCCAGTACCTGGCCGCGCTCGGTGCCGGCCTGCTCCACCTCGGTCTGCTCCGAGGCCCAGCTCCCCACCGCCAGAGCGCTCTGGAGGTCGGCCACGTTGGTTCCCACCAGCTCTGGCACCGGGTAGGTGGCCTCGCGGATCTGCGTGTACCAGACGCCCCACGTGCCTGCGGCGAGAACCGCCACCAGCGCCACGGCCAGCACCGCCCACAGCCACGGCCGCCTCTTGCGCTCGCTGCCCCGGTGATCGGCGGGCCCACCGGGCCCACCCCCGCCGGAAGTGGTGGCCTGGGTCGCTGCGAGCGCCTTGGCCTGCTTGCGTGCGGCCCTGCGCTGCTTGCGGGAGGGCTCGTCGGCCCACTCGGGTTCGGGAGGCTCCGGCACCGGAGGCAGGTCGAGCCTCCGTGTCTCCGGCTGGTCGTGGCCCTGGCCCTCCGTGACGATGGCGATGCCGTCGGTGGTGGTGCCGGGCGGGGCCGACATGATCTCGGGCTCTATGCCCACCAGCGCCTGGCGCTCTGCCATGTACTGGGTGGTGGGATCGCGGTCGCCGGTGTCCTCGGCTTCGTGGTGCATGGCCCCTGCCAGTGGAAGGGGAGCGGGCCGGTCGAGCTGGGGAGCGACGGCCATGAGCATCTGCTCGAAGGCGGCGGCGTCGGGCCGCTCGGCCACCACGGGATCGCCTGCCCGCCTCACCGCCTCGGCCAGGGGTCCGAGCGAGCTGGGCACGGGGAGGGGCTTGTCGATGCGGGCCATGAGCATGCCGAGCGACGTGTCGGCCGAGAACGGGGCCTCGCCGCTCACCGCCTCCACCAGCACGACGGCCAGGGAGTACACGTCGCTGCGCCCGTCGAGCTGCTCGCCCCGGGCCTGCTCGGGCGAGGCGTAGCGGGCGGTGCCCATCACCGCACCCATCGGCTCGGTCCAGGCCGCCTCGGCCAGCGCCCTGGCCAGGCCGAAGTCGGCGATGCGGAGTCGCTCGTCCTCGTCGAACAGGAGGTTGGCCGGCTTGATGTCGCGGTGCACCAGCCCCTGGCGGTGGGCGTAGGCCAGGCCCCTGGCGGCTTCGAGGCCCACCAGGAGGCCCTGGGCCGGGGTGAGCTGGCGGCCGAGGTCGAGCATGGTCCGAAGGCTCCCCCCACCCAGGTACTCCGTGACCAGGTAGGGGACCGCACCGTGGCCCCAGTCGTAGACGGCCATGATGTTGGGGTGGTTGAGGGCGGCGGCGGCCCTGGCCTCCGAGCGGAACCTCTCGAGGAACGTCGGATCGTCGGCGAGGGCGTCGTGCAGCACCTTCACGGCTACCCGCCGCCGCAAGGTCACGTCGTCGGCCAGGTAGACCGAGGCCGAGGCGCCGGTGCCTATGGGCGCGACCAGGCGGTAGCGCCCTCCCAGCACTTGACCGACCCTGTCGGTCATGCGAGAGATGGCCACGATCCCAAAAGGTACTGGTTACAAGCTTGGGATTCGCGTACCCGTCCCATACTTGCTGGCTCGGCCGGCGGGCCGCTCGGGCCCTGGCGATGGGGTGATGGGGGGCCTTCCCGGGCCAGAATGGCGACATGAGCGACGCCTCTGACAACTCCCGTGCTAGCACGCGCGTCCAGTACCCGCGCTGGCTCTGGGCGGTGGGCTTCGTCCTCGCCGTCATCGTGGCCGTCGCCGTGGTGGCGCTCTTCTCGGTTGGCACCGAGAGCACCACGGTCGACCAGGGCGCCGTGGAGCGCCTGTTACCGGCCAACAACTCGCAGGTGCTCCAGCAGGAGTCGGTCGGCATCGACCTTGCGCCCGGCTACGACGCCGCTCTCACCGTGAACGGCATGCCCATACCCACCGACCAGCTCGACAAGACCACGGGCCTCAACATCGTCATGTTCCAACCAGGCCCGGGCAAGGTCATCGAGTACCTCCCGTCGGGCCAGAGCTGCGTGTTGGCCACCTACTGGCGCCTCGACACCGGCCCCGGCGAGTCCAGCGCCAGGACCTGGTGCTTCACCGCCTCCTAGGAGAGCTCGGGGATCACGTTCTCGCCGAGCTCTGCGATGGAGCTCAGCTGGGCCGCCCGGGTGCTCCCCGGCAGCGCCACCGTCACCCATCCCACGCCGATGGCGGCCAGCTCCTGGCAGCTCGCCACCACCCGCTTCGTGTCCATCTCCCGGGCCCCCATGGCCAGGCCCTCTGGGATGAAGACCACCTCCAGGGGCTCGGAGCGCCCGACGGCGGCAGCGTGCTCGGTGGCGTAGACCAGCTGGCGCTCGAGGTCGGCGGCCCCCGTGATCACGGCGGTGCGGGTACGGGCGGCCACCTTGGCCGGGTTTGGGAAGGGGCACCAGCCGTCGCCCAGCTCTACCGCCCGGCGGATGGCCCGGCGGCTGTTGCCCCCCACCCAGATGGGCGGGTGAGGGCGCTGCACGGGCCGGGGGAGCATGGTGTTGCCCGGCGCCGAGTACCCGGGCCCCTCCATCGCCAGGCTCTCTCCTCGCCATGCCGCCTTCATGGCCTCCAGGGCCTGGTCGGTCACGTCGTTGCGGTCGGCGAAGTCGGCGCCCAGCGCCTCGAACTCGCCCTGTAGGTAGCCGCTCCCGACGCCCAGGATCACCCGCCCCTCGGAGATCACGTCGAGCGTCGCCACCGCCTTCGCGGCGAGGAAGGGGTTCCGGTAGGCGGGGATGAAGAGGTTGGTGTGCAGGCGCAGCGTGGTGGTGGCCGCCGCCGCCACGGCCAGGGCGACCATGGGGTCGAGGGCGTGGTGGCCACCCTTGGCCAGCCAGTCGTCGGCCGGGAAGGGGTGCTCGGTCACGTAGGCGGCGTCGAACCCGGCGCTCTCGGCGGCTCGGGCCAGCTCTGCGATGGCCTCGCCGCTCACCAGCTCGGGCCCCGCCTCCACCATGTGGGTGGGCAACCCGTAGGAGAACCTCATGCTCGATCGCACCCGGGGAGGGGACGAATCACTCCGTCATGTCCCTTATCGCCGCTGCGAAGGCCGCGGCGTTGGGATCCGGCGAGGTCTGCTGCAGGGCGATGAGCTTGGTGATGTCGCCGGCGACCTTCACCTTGCCCGACATGAACGCCTGCATGGCTGCGTTGGCGTCCAGCTCCACGAAGATCGCCTTGGCGGTCTCCCAGTCGACCGTGACGGTGAGGTCGGCTTCGTCCAGGTGGCCCTCGTCGATCACCACCTCACCGCTGGAGGTGTCGAGGTGGACCTTGATGGAGGCCCCCTCACCGAAGGGTGGGTCGTTGATGACCTGGTTCATGCGAACGGCCTGGTCGGGCTGGGTGGTCGGCGGGGGCATCTCCTCGCGGATCTGCTTGGCCGCCTTCATCCATTCGGGCGAGAGGAACACGTGTCGGTCCGCCATGGCACTCCTTCAAGGTGTGGCGATCGCTCCGGCGCAGCAGGTCGAACGCTACCTCGCGAGCCGCGCCGGCGTGACCGGGGAGAGGGGCGACGATCCCGTCGCATACGATGAGCCCGTGTCCGAGCGCATCTCACGTGAACAGGTCGCGCACGTCGCCCAGCTCGCCCGGTTGACCCTCACCGATGGCGAGCTCGAGCTGTTCACCGATCAGCTGGGAGCCGTGCTCGATCACGCAGCCGACCTCGAAGCCCTGGACGTGGGCGACGTCCCGCCCACGTCACACCCCTTCCCGCTCGTCAACGTGTTGCGTGACGACGTCGAGGTGGCAGGGGTGGACCGCGACGAGGTGCTGGCCGAGGCCCCCTCCGTGGAGGATGGCCGCTTCAGGGTGCCCCCGGTGCTGGGGGAGGAGCCGTGACGGCGATCGAGATCGCAGCCGACGTCCGCGAGGGGAGGCGGACGGCCAGGGAGGTCCTGGAGGACCACCTCTCGGCCATAGACGCCAACGACCCGCAGATCCACGCCTTCAACCTGGTGACCGCCGACGAGGCCCGCCGTACGGCCGACGTCGTGGACCACCGGGTGGCCATGGGTGAGGACCCGGGCCCCCTCGCGGGTGTGCCGGTCGCCCTCAAGGACAACCTCTGCACCCGGGGGATCCCCACCACCTGCTCGTCACGGATCCTGGAGGGCTGGCGCCCGCCCTACGACGCCACCGTGGTGCGCAGGCTCGCGGAGGCGGGAGCTATCGCCGTGGGCAAGACGAACCTCGACGAGTTCGCCATGGGCAGCTCCACCGAGAGCTCTGCCTTCGGGCCCACTCGCAACCCCCGGGACGTGCAGCGGGTGCCGGGCGGCTCCAGCGGGGGGAGCGCGGCGGCCGTGGCGGCCGGCTTCACGCCGCTCTCGCTCGGCTCCGACACCGGCGGCTCAATCCGCCAGCCGGCGGCCCTATGCGGCGTCGTCGGGGTGAAGCCCACCTACGGGGTGGTGTCGCGTTACGGCCTTGTGGCCTTCGCCTCGTCGCTCGACCAGATCGGTCCGTTCGCCACCACCGTGGCCGACGCCGCCCTGGCCCTCGAGGTGATCGCCGGCCACGACCCCGCCGACACCACCTCCATCCCCGCCGCTGCGCCCACCATCTCGGCGAGCCTCGGGGCCGGGGTGCAGGGCCTGAGGGTGGGCGTCGTGCGAGAGCTCATGGGCGAGGGTGTCTCGAACGAGGTGGTGGCCAGGGTGCGGGCAGCAGCCGACGCCCTGGCAGCCGCCGGTGCGGACGTGGACGAGGTGTCGGTGCCCGCCGTGGGATACGGGCTCTCGGCCTACTACGTGATCGCACCTGCCGAGGCCTCCAGCAACCTCTCTCGCTACGACGGGGTGCGCTACGGCCTGCGGGTGGATGCTTCCACGACCGGCGAGATGATGGCCGCCTCGCGCACGGCGGGCTTCGGGCCCGAGGTGAAGCGCCGCATCATGCTGGGCACCTACGCGCTGTCGGCCGGCTACTACGACGCCTACTACGGCAAGGCCCTCAAGGTGCGCACGTTGATCTGCCGCGACTTCGAGGCCGCATACGAGCACTACGACGTGCTGCTCTCGCCCACCTCGCCCACCACCGCCTTCAAGCTCGGTGAGAAGGTCGACGACCCCCTCACGATGTACCTCTCCGACGTCTGCACCATCCCCACCAACCTGGCAGGCCACCCCGCCATGTCGGTCCCCTTTGGCGAGGGCCTCGACGGCCTGCCGGTGGGGGTGCAGGTGATGGCGCCCGCCCTCGGCGAGGCGGTCATGTTCCGCGCCGCAGCGGTGCTGGAGGCGGCTGCATGAGCGCACTGCCAGAGGCAGCGGAGCCGGCGCAAGGTGACTGGCAGGTCACGGTGGGCCTGGAGGTCCACTGCGAGCTGGCCACGGCCACCAAGCTCTTCTGCGGCTGCCCGAATCGCTTCGGCTCCGAGCCCAACACCAACGTGTGCCCGGTGTGCCTGGGCCTTCCCGGCTCGCTGCCAGTGCTCAACAGGCAGGTGGTGGAACTGGCCATGCGCCTGGGGCGGGCGCTCGGCTGCGAGGTGCGCCCTTCCACCTTCGCCCGGAAGAACTACTTCTACCCAGACATGCCCAAGGACTACCAGGTAACCCAGTTCGAGGAGGCGATCAACACCGACGGCTCCATCGAGCTGCCCGACGGGTCCGTCGTGGGCATCGAGCGGGCGCACATCGAGGAGGACACCGGCAAGAGCACGCACGTGGGAGGGGGCGGGCGCATCCACGAGGCCGGGTACTCCCTGGTGGACTACAACCGGGCGGGCGTGCCCCTCGTCGAGATCGTGGGCAGGCCCGACATCAGCTCGGCCGAGCAGGCTCGTGCCTACGTCGAGGAGCTGAGGGGCATCCTCCTGGCTACGGGGGTCAGCGACGCCAAGATGGAGGAGGGATCGTTGCGGGTCGACGCCAACGTGTCGGTGCGCAGGGCGGGCGCCGAGCAGCTCGGCACGCGCTGCGAGGTGAAGAACCTCAACTCCCTTCGTTCGTTGGGGCGTGCGATCGAGCACGAGGCCCGCAGGCAGGTGGACCTCATCGAGAGCGGCGAGGCGATCCGCCAGGAGACCCGCCACTGGGACGAGGAGGCGGGCCGCACCCGTCCGGGTCGGTCGAAGGAGGAGGCGGAGGACTATCGCTACTTCCTCGAGCCCGACCTCGTGCCCCTGGCGCCGGAGCCCGAGTGGCTGGCGGAGGTGGAGGGCTCTCTCCCGATGCTGCCCGCCCAGCGCCGTTCCCGGCTGGCCGAGGCGGCAGGCGCCACCCCCGCGTCGGTTGCCCTCGTCGTGGCGCGGGGCCAGGACGACCTCGTGCTGGGTGCCATCGAGGCGGGGGCTGATGCCGGCCGGGTGCTCACCCGGGTGGAGAACGACCTGGGCGCCGAGGGTGCCGAAACCCTGCAACCGGCGGCCCTCGCTGAGCTGATCACCATGGAGGTGAACGGCGAGCTGACGGCCACGCAGGCCAAGCAGGTGCTGGCGGAGATGGCCGCCACCGGCGAACCCCCTTCCGTGGTGGCCGAGCGCCGGGGCTTCGAGGCGATGGCGGCAGGCGCCCTCGACGCAGTTGTCGACGAGGTGATCGGCGCGAACCCCGCCGAGTGGGAGCAGTTCGTGGCCGGCGACGACAAGCGCCGGGGGAAGCTCGCGGGGTTCTTCACCGGCAAGGTCATGAAGGCCACCAAGGGCCAGGCCGACGGCAAGCAGGTAGCGCGCCTGCTCGCCGAGCGCGCCGGGGCCTGATCCCTCCTTCCTAGGGGTTGGCGGAGCCGAACGGCGTCCTTCGAGCGGGCGGGGAAGGGTCTGGCTAGCGTCTGGCTCACCAGTGGGCTGCTAGGGGCCGGTGGGCCCGAGGGAAGGTCATCGCGATGCGAGCACGCACGATCTCTGCCACGATCCTGGCGATCCTGCTCCTGGGGAGCATGGCCGCCTGCACCCAGAGCAGCGAGACGGGGACCTCGGCCGGCGAAGCCACCACCACGACAGAGGGCTCGGGCTCCGGCTCCGGCTCCGGCTCCGGCGGCTCGGGCGACTCCGGGGTGAAGGACCATCTCGACAACCTCCTGGGTGAGGGCTGCGCCGCTGCTGCTTCCTATTACGCACTGGCCGGCCTGGGAGGCCTGGCCGCCCTCGGTGGCATCTCGTCGAGCGACGTGGAGCAGTACGAGAGGACGCTCGAGGAGCTGCGGGGCGACCTGCCAAGCGAGCTCACCGACGACATCGAGGTGGTGACGAACGCGTACAAGGAGTTCTTCAACGCTGTGGGCTCCGCTGGCGTGAACCTGTTCAATCCCAGCCCCGAGCTCGAGCGCGCCAGCGACAACCTCGACTCGCCCGAGGTGGAGGCCGCCAACGACAACATCACCAAGTGGTTGGAGGAGCACTGCAGCGTTCCTGGCCGCTGAACCAAGGTGCTCCCCGGGCACGCTGCCCTCTAACCTTCGGGCATGAGCAACCCCCTGAAGCCACGCTCGCACGAGGTCACGGACGGGTTCGAGCGGGCGCCCGCCCGGGCGATGCTGCGAGCCATCGGCATGACCGACGACGACTGGGACAAGCCCCAGGTGGGGGTGGCCTCCTCGTGGAACGAGGTCACGCCCTGCAACATGCCCCTGGGGCGCCTGGCTAAGCGCTCGAAGGAAGGGGTGTGGGCGGCCGGCGGCTACCCGATCGAGTTCACAACCATCGCGGTGAGCGACGGGATCTCCATGGGCCACGAGGGCATGCGGGCGTCGCTGGTGAGCAGGGAGGTCATCGCCGACTCCGTGGAGACCGTCATGCACGCCGAGCGCTTCGACGGCATGGTGAACTTCGCCGGCTGTGACAAGTCGCTGCCAGGCATGCTCATGGCGGCTGCCCGCCTCAACCTGCCCTCGGTGTTCGTCTATGGCGGCTCGATCCTCCCCGGTCAGCTCAACGGCGAGGCCCTCGACATCGTGAGCGTCTTCGAGGCGGTTGGGGCCTGCGCGGCGGGCACCATGACCGAGGCCGAGCTGGGTGAGATAGAGCGCAGGGCCTGCCCCACCGAGGGCAGCTGTGGGGGGATGTTCACGGCCAACACCATGTCGTCCATCGGCGAGGCCATCGGCATGTCTCTGCCGGGCTCTGCGTCGCCTCCCGCCGTCGACCGCCGGCGGGACGACATCGCCTACGCCAGCGGCCAGGCGGTGGTGCGGCTGCTCGAGCTGGGCATCCGGCCCCGGCAGATCATGACCAAGGAGGCCTTCGAGAACGCCATAGCGGTCACCATGGCCCTCGGCGGTTCCACCAACGCCGTGCTGCACCTGCTCGCGATCGCCAACGAGGCCCGGGTGGAGCTGGAGCTCGACGACTTCAACCGCATCGCTGCCCGAGTGCCGCACATCGCCGACATGAAGCCCCACGGCATGTTCCACATGACCGACCTCGACCGCATCGGCGGCGTGCCCGTGGTCATGCGGGAGCTGCTGGAGGCCGGGTTGCTCAACGGCGACTGCCTCACGGTGACGGGGCGAACGGTGGCCGAGAACCTGGCCGAGATCGACCCACCCGCTCCCGACGGCGTCGTGGTCCACCGGCTCTCAGACCCCATCCACTCGTTGGGGGGGATAGCGGTCCTCACGGGATCGCTCGCCCCGAAGGGCTCGGTGGTGAAGGTGGCGGGGATCGACTTCGACCGCTTCGAGGGCAGGGCCAGGGTCTTCGACGGGGAGCAGGCCGCGATGGACGAGATCCTCGCCGGGCGCATCGAGTCGGGCG